>CAUVFI010000007.1:0-17973 GCA_963551055.1 uncultured Campylobacter sp.
AGCAGCAGATCACCGATAGCAGAGACTTGGTGCGATACCAAACGGGTATCACGGCAGTTGAGACGGGCAGATTCGGCGCTAGCGGATATGCCGTTCGCGGCGTGGACGAAAACCGTGTGGCTATCACGGTGGACGGGCTTCGTCAAGCGGAGACTTTAAGCTCGCAAGGCTTTAAAGACCTCTTTGAGGGGTATGGAAATTTTAACAACACAAGAAACGGCGTAGAGATGGAAAACGTCAAAACGGCCAATATCACCAAAGGAGCCGACTCCATAAAAGCAGGAAGCGGCGCACTCGGCGGATCGGTTATGTTTGAAACCAAAGACGCCAGGGATTTCTTGACGGAAAAGAATTACCATTTCGGCTTTAAGCAGGGCTATCAAAGCGTCGATAGTCAAAATTTCCACTCCTTTACCGGCGCAGCTAGATACGGCTGGTTTGATCTTTTGGTTATAAACACTGATAGGCACGGACATGAAAGAAAAAACTATTTCTACGACATATATGATAGCAAAGAGGACAAACTTCATATAGGAAAAACTCGCGAAAAAGCAGACCCATATACCATAACCAAAAAAAGCACGCTCGTAAAGGTTGGATTTCAACCCGGCGACGAGAATAGATTTTCCGTTGCGGTGGATAACTCAAAGCTCAATTCCGACGGCGAAGACCTATCTTACACGCTCAGGCTCGGCAGTCGCCCGGGCGCTCCGGAACGATACGGAAGCAGGACGAACCACGACAGCTCCGATCGAAGAAACGTGCAATTCAGCTACGAAAATTTCAGCGAGACGCCGCTTTGGGATCACGTTAAAATTTCATACTCGAAGCAAAACATTAAAAATCGCGCGATCAATAAAGAGGGTTGCCAGGGGAGCGCTTGCCAAAATACGCAAAATCCTGCGGGATTGCAATTAAAGGAAAATTCAAATAACTATGAAATAACCGATAAAAATAATCGAAGCTTAACTACAGATACGAATTCATATGATTCGGATACCCCCGCACCTATTAAAGACAATGCCGGGAATAATCTTAACCCTGGCACCGACTTTAAAACTCAGAATTCTACGGGTATATTTTTAGACTGTACCAAAATAAATTGCGATAAAAAATTTAGAGTTTTAAGGGCAAAATATGACACAGAGGATTATATGAAAAATGACAAGGGTTACACTTACGAATTCGTTGAAAGAGATATTACTAAACACACCCTCCCAAACGGTCAAGTATATGGAACGATAGAAAAATCAAGCGAAGATGCCACAGTAACAAGACCCAATACTGATCCTGCATGGTCTTGGTATGGAGACTGGAGCACAAGCTATGATTTATATCATATTTTGCCATACACTGACGGCTATAATTCAATCCAATACTCCGACAGGACGTTAGATACCGAAACCCAGCAAGTAAATTTGGATTTCGAGAAAGACATTAGCCTATTTGATACCATAGAGAACTCTATATCATACGGCGGACTTTTGGATCAAACAGATAAATCTATGACTAATAAAGATGGATTTTACTCGGGTGATTCACAATGGTGGGATAATATACTCTTCGGTAGAACTCCTGGAGGTGGCGTACCGAATCCCGACTACCATATGAACGGCAATCAGAGAAGCAATACGACCGCCGTTAATACCTACCTGATCCCGGTGCAAACTACGACTACGGCAGGTTATATCGGAGATGAAATTCAAATAACCAAATATGTGGGCTTCGATCTTGGCTATCGCTACGACAAGGTAAAACATAAGCCGAAATATACCGGCTATCCCGAAATCCCTAGAGGTATCATAACCGGTCTATGGGTGCCGTATCCTTATAACCCTTACGATGGAATACATGGTTACTACACCCCTTACGGAGAGGAAAATTATCAGCAAAATTTAAAATTCCTACTAAGAGAGAAGGAATACAAAAGCGGCTCATATAAACTAGGTCTAAATTTAGACCCGCTGGATTGGATGAGGATACAGCTAAAGGGCTCCAAGGGCTTCCGCGCTCCGACATCGGATGAGGCGTATATGACCTTTAAGCATCCGGACTTTTCTATCCGTCCAAATATCGACCTGGAAGCCGAGATCGCAAGGACGAAAGAGATCGCTCTTACTTTTTATAGCGAGAGAAGCCGCATAACTTTCGATGTTTTTAAGACGGATTATAAAAATTTTATCGATCTTGAATTTTTGGGAAATTTACAAGTCGTAGATCAGCAGATACCGTATCCGTTTTATCAAAATGTAAACCGAGATAGCGCCAAAGTGCATGGATTTGAGATAAATACCCATCTGGAGCTCGGCGATGTATCGGAGAGCCTGGAGGGATTTAGGCTGGGATATAAATACAGCAGACAAAAAGGCAGAATGTCGTGCGCCAGCAACGGCTCAAACGCCAATGATTCAAACTCCGGATGCAGTAGGGGCGAAGAGGTGCCGATGAATGCGATCCAACCGCCTACTTCCGTCTATAATATCGGCTATTCTACGCCCGGCGACAAATATGGCATTGATCTTTTCATAACTGACGTAGGAGCCAAGAAGCGCAAAGATACCTACAATATGTATTGGAAAAGCCAAGTCGAAAGAACGGATCCGTATTGGGGACATATCGATGCTTCTATAGTAAACGGAGAGCCCGTAACCGATAATACCAAAGGTTGGCGAAGCGGTGATTATACGGTAGTGGACGTTATTGCTTATGCAAAGCCGCAAAAAAATTTTAACTTTAGTCTAGGCGTTTACAACCTAACCAACGCCAAATATATCACTTGGGATAGCGCCCGCTCGATCAGGGCTTTCGGAACGGTCAATATGATCGATCAGGCGACGGGTGCGGGCATCGGCAGGTTTTACGCGCCGCGCAGAAATTTTAGATTTAACTGGGAGGTAACGTTTTAAATCGTCGCTTATTGGGTCGATTGCTTAGACTCTAGTGCGTAAATTTAAATTTATCCGAAATTCCCGGCTCAAATGAGCTTTAGTTTGTTTGAGCTTCCGCCGGCTTTAAAATAAACGGCGAGCGATCAAAGGCTTAGGAGCACGGGAATTTTAAAAATGTAAAATTTGCAGCGGTATGGTTTATTCGCCTGGCGGAATTTTGTAGCTCGCTGTATTTGTGCAAAACAAAATTTCAAAATTTCGGGGCGCATAAAATTTATAGCACGCTGCGAAATTCTGCTATGCAAAATTTGAGGCTACGTAATTATGAAATTCCACGCTATGTATTTATGCGGCGGGGTAGCGCTATTTCTTACGACGCTTGCGCCACGATGAGAGTTTTTGCATGTAGGTAGAGCAAACCAGATACGAACACACGAATGCGAGCGCTAAAGAAGAAAAGAAATAATCCCCAAAGCCCAAAATATCGCAAATATAAAGCAATACCGCAAACGCGATGATAAAAACGGCAGTAAAAAGCATAAGGAATATAGCAAAGTAGGTGCACGTCAAAAATATCCGTGTCAAACGAGGTGCGCGCCTTTCAATAGCGCGGACGATCGCATAAACGTATGCCAGAATTATCACCGCAATGAGCGCAAGCCCCGCACAAGTGTAGAAAAAATCGCCCAGGTTTGGGAATACGTCTTTTGCGAACGCAAAATAGATCGCGTAAAATACCGTCGTGGCGAAAAAGATCAGACCGAATGTAATCAAAATGTCCCAAGCTAAAGATAGCGTGCGCTTCGCGGCATCCAGCGCGCTCAACGCAAAATCGCGGGCATATTCCAAAGGCGTTCTGCGGCGCTCGACTTCCAAGGCGACGAGGCTGCCTAGATATCCTTGCTTGCAGTATTTTACGCGCACCAAATCGCCCTGCTTAAACGAGAACGACCTGCAACGCATACGAAAGCGAACGCCGCCTATCTCAAAAAGCACGAGTGTCTCGATCTCCTGCCTAAGGACGCGGACGTGCAAGTTTTCTATCCTGCCTTCGATACAGGGCTGCTTATTTCGCATAATCCTCCAAAATTAAGTTTAAATTTCGTGCCGCTCGCTAAGCGCTGTTTGCTCGGCGCTAGAAAAACCCGCTCATCTTCCCCGCAAGGCTCTGCGGTGCGACGGAATTCTACGCGACAAAATTCCGCGGCTCCTAATTTCATGCGGCAAGATGAACTAATCGCGAGCTTGATTTTGAAATTTTCGCTAAATTCCTCCGCGTTTATCGACGGCCAAATTTAATACGGTTAGCTTTACGAGCGCGGTTCGCACCGCATACTAAACAAACATGTTTAAATTTAAGATCATAAAATTTAAAAATCGCCGAATGTTAAATTTGTAAGCCGCAAATTTAAATATAGAGCTCAAATTCTATCGCGCGCAGATACGAGCTATTTAGATTTTTAGTAAAATTTGCCCTTTAAATTTACGCGCAGTTTTTGCCGTGTATAAATTTTAATGCAATTTTGGAAGTATTTCTTAGACGTATTTGCTAGGCGAATTTAAGCGCAAATCCAGCGCAGTGCAACTTTGCTTGCGTAAAATTTTAACGCGAGCAAAGCCGATTAAATTTGACCTCGAAATTTTAACGATGCTTTAGCGCACAAGTCTCGTTTTATTCTAGCGATACAAATTTCAGCCGAAAGCCGCTATGTGCAAAAATCAAAATTTCGCTAAGCTCGCGTTTGAGCTAAAATTTACAAAATTTTAAAGCTAGCACAGACCGAATTTCGACGACCTAAAAAACAAATTTAAACATTAAATCTAAAGTGCATCACGTCGCCGTCTTGCACGACGTAGTCCTTGCCCTCAAGGCGCATTTTGCCCGCTTCTTTCGCCCTACTCTCGCCGCCGCACGCGATGTAGTCCTCGTAGCCGATCACCTCGGCGCGGATGAAGCCGCGCTCAAAGTCGTTGTGGATCACGCTCGCGGCCTTCGGAGCCTTCCAGCCCTTCGTGATCGTCCACGCGCGCACCTCCATCTCGCCTGCGGTAAAGTAGCTGATGAGGCTGAGCTTTGCAAAGGAGCGCTTGATGATGAGCTCCAGCCCGCTTTGCTGCGCGCCTAGGCTTTGCAGGATCTCGTGCGTCTCCTCGTCGCTTAGCCCTATGAGCTCCTCTTCGATCTTGGCACAGAGCTTGATCACCTCCGCGCCGCGGGCATTTGCGTATTCTCTTACGCGCGCGACATATTCGTTATCTTGCGCGATGCCGTCTTCGTCCACATTGGCGCCGTAGATTACATCTTTGGCGCTAAGCAGGCGCAGCTCGCGATTTAAAGCGATGTAGCTTTCGTCCTCTTTGAGCGCAAAATTTGAAGCGGGCTTGCCACCATTTAAATGCGCTAAAAGCTCGTTTGCCACGGCTAGCGCCTCTTTAGCGCCCTTTTGATTTGCTTTGGCTTCCTTGCCGAGACGCTCGATCTTGCGGCTAAGCTGCTCGATGTCCGCTAAAATCAGCTCGGTTTCGATGATCTCGATGTCGCGGATAGGATCGACGCAGCCTTCGACGTGGGTTATGTCGCCGCTTTCGAAGCAGCGCACGATATGAAGGATGATCTCGCACTCGCGGATATTTGAAAGAAATTTATTCCCCAGCCCCTCGCCTTTGCTAGCTCCGCGCACGAGGCCCGCGATATCGACGAACTCGATAGTCGAATGCACGATGCGACCGGGCTTAACGATCTGCGCTAGCTTGCTGAGCCTGGCATCGGGCACGGGCACGACCGCTTTATTAGGCTCGATCGTGCAGAACGGATAGTTCTGCGCCTGCGCGTTTTGCGCGCCGCTAAGTGCATTAAAGGTGGTGGATTTACCGACGTTCGGAAGCCCTACGATTCCTACAGAAAGCCCCATCTACGCGTCCTTCAGCTCTTTGGCTAGAGCCTGCAAGAAGTACAGGCTCGCTCTCACGCCCGCGCCAGTCGCGCCCGTGGCGTAATAGCCCCACGCCTTTTCCAGATACGCAGGACCCGCGATGTCGAGGTGTAACCACTTGTCTTTATACTCGTCCTTTATAAATTTATCCAAAAACAGCCCCGCGGTTATCGCGCCGCCGTATCTGCTGGAAGCGCAGTTGGAGACGTCTGCGATACTGCTTTTAATTAGCTCGCGCAGATAATCGTTAAATTCCAAAATACTAAATAGCTCGCCGCTACAATCGCTAAGATCTTTAAATTTACGCTTTTGCTCCTCGCTGTTTCCCATGATGCCGCTCGTATATTCGCCTAGCCCCACGACGCAAGCGCCGGTAAGCGTCGCCATATCGATTAGCAGATCTGGCTCAAGATCCTGCGCGTAGCTTAGGCAGTCGGCAAGCACGAGCCGCCCTTCCGCGTCGGTGTTTCGCACCTCGATACTCACGCCGCTGCGGCTAAGCAGCACGTCGTCGGGTTTATACGAATCGCCGCCGATCATATTTTCGGTAGCGCCGATGACCGCATGTATCTCAAACGGTAGCTCAAGCTCGGCAGCGCCCTTGATGATGCCCATCGCAGCAAGCGCGCCGCTTTTATCGCTTTTCATCGTAAGCATATAATCGCTTGGCTTGAGGCTTAGCCCGCCGCTGTCGTAAGTAAGCCCTTTGCCGACGAAAACGACGCGTTTTAGGCAACGCTGCGGTTTATAGATCAGATGGATGAGGCGCGGCGGATGAGCGCTGGAGCGATTTACCGCCAAAAACGCATTCATATTCTGCTCGCGCAAAAAGTCCTCGTCGTAAATTTTAACGCTCACGTCGTCGTAGTTCGAGGCTAAAATTTCAGCCTCGCTCGCCATCTTTTCGGGCGTGTAAATTTCAGGGATCTCATTGACGCCGTCGCGCGCGAAATTTGCGGCGTTTGCCATCACGGTGCCCTGCTGCACGCCGTAGTTCATCTTTTGCACGTCAGGCTTAGCTCCGCTATACTCCTGCGTCGAGATTAAAATTTCATTTAAGCTAGAGCTTTTTTTATCGCTTTTGTATTTATTAAACTCATAGCCGCCCAAAAGCACGCCCTCGACCATCGCCATCGTGCTTCTGCGGTCGCAGCCGCATTTGTAAAAGGCGATTTTAAAATTTTTGATCGCGTAGCCCTTAAGCGCGTTGTATGCACTTGCAAGCGCCGCTCGCAACCTATCGAAGCTAAGCTCTTTGATCCCCACGTACAACCGCCCGCTCTCGGCAAGCAGCAGATTGCCCTCGCCTTTGTAATTAAAAAGCGCAAACTTATCCGTGTCTTTAATAAATTCGTGATTTAAATTTTTATCCACGACCAAAATAACTTCAAAATCCGCCTCTATCTCGTTAATTTTACGATCTAGCAGTTTTACTTTCATCTCGTTCCTTTCGTGAGTTCATAAAGTGATTTTCCATACGTTTAAATAACCTAAAAAATAGATATAAAATTCCGCCTATGATAGGTATCGCAAAATACCAGTGTTGCTCGATTAGCCGCAGCCCGCTCCAGATCTCCTCGCCAAAATACCACGCCAAAACCATCGTCGCACCCGACCAGCACCAAGCACTAAAAAGATTGATAATCGCAAATTTCTTTGCGCTGTAGCGAGTGATACCGATACTCATCGGGATGATGACGCGAAAGCCATACATATAGCGCTGCATTAAAATTATCGGCCAGCCGTAGCGTTGCAAAAGCAGGTGCGCAATCGCAAATTTTCGGCGCTGTGCCGCGAGCTTTTTACTGATATATTTTTTATTGTAGCGACCGATATAAAAATAAAACTGATCGCCGCAAAATGCCCCAAGACCCGCGACAAAGATACCTAGCGGCAAATTTATGTGCCCCTCGTGCGCCATGATACCGCCCAAAATCAGTGCGATTTCGCCTTCTAAAATACACCAAACGAAAAGCACGATATAGGCGTATTGGTGGTATTCTTGCAGTAAATTTTTAAGTAGCTCTTCCAAAATTACGCCTCTAAAACGCAATAAACATTTGTGCGTCGCGAAAACTCGCCTAGATCGTTTAACTCACGTAAATTTAGCAAAAAGCAGGCTTCAACGCACTTAGCCTGCGTCTGCGCGATGAGATCTAATGCCGCTCGTGCGGTGCCTCCGGTGGCGATAAGATCGTCGATTAGCAGCACCTTGGCATCTTGCACGCCGGAGAATGCATCCACATGCATCTCGACCTGATCGAAGCCGTATTCAAGGCTGTATTTTTGCGAAATCGTGATATAAGGAAGCTTCTTTGGCTTTCTAATTGGCACAAAAGCAACCCTCAACCTCGCAGCAAGTGCCGCTGCAAAAATAAATCCGCGACTTTCTATGCCTACTATGTAATCAAGTCCGTAATCGGCGTAGCGCTCGGCTAGATGATCAAGCAGGAAATTAAACGCCTCGCGATCGCCTACGAGCGTCGTGATATCGTAAAACAAAATACCGGGCTTTGGGAAGTCGCGCACGGTACGGATCGAGCGAAATAAATAGCTTTTTTGCTCATTGCTTAGGCTTTTCATAGCTTACCTCTTTTCAATCTTGCGTTTTGGATTTTTAAGCTGCAGTTTTCGCTCTCCTCGTTTTGTAGGGCCTCAATGCCGAAGCGAAGGGCAGTTTTAAGCTTTTCGTTATCGCTTTTAAGCTTTGAAATTCTTTCTTCGCTCTTGCGAAGCAAAGCATAAATTTTAGAATTTTTTCGGATCGATAGAATAAGTAGCGTTGCAAAAAATAGCGCTAAAACACCTAATGCTACGCTCATTACTTGCCTCCTTCATTTGGATTTGCAAAGCGCATAGTAGCGATTGTTGCGCTAAAATAGGCAGAATTTATGCCTCTAAAATACGGACTAGAAAGATTTGCTCCCTTTAAATTTACGCTGCTCACAATAGCAGACTTCTCATCTTTTAAACTCGCACTAGCGCAATTTATATTTTCTGGCTTAACGTTCATGCAGAAGGAATTTGTAACCTTGGAATTCATAATTGTGAGGTTCAAACCGACAAAATCTTTGCGGCTAGCTTTTTGAGCAAAATTTTTCTCACAAACACTCTCGCGCGTAAAATTTAACGTAGAATTTGTGCTAGTGGAATTTTTACCCAATGGATTTTTCCCATCAAAGATTATCTTTGCGTGCGTCGAATCTAAATTTATATGACGTGCACCGCAAAAGCCTATCAAGGAATTCTCGCCGGTAAATAAGGAATTTTTATCGTTAAAGCTCCGTGCAAAATTTGACGCAGAATCCATGCCGATGGGATTTTTGCAAGAAGGGATTTCGCCTACGAAGCTTAATTTAGAATTCCGCCCATTTAAATTAGCGCCACAGTTTTGTTCCGCAAAATTTTGAGCGGAATTCTGCATGAAATTCTCCCCGTCAAATCCAAGCATGCAATTCGCACTACCGCAAGCGCCTAGCTTTGCGACGCGCTTAATGTGCCTACCGCCCGCAAAATCGGTACTAAAAAATGCCTTAATCATATCTTCAATCACCAGCGCGCCCATTAATCGCTCGCCGAAGGCTAGAACGTTGGCGTCGTTGTGCTCTCTAGCTAGTCTAGCGCTCGTTGCGTCATGACACAGCGCGCAGCGGATGTGAGCGTGGCGGTTTGCGGCGATGCTGATACCGATGCCCGTACCGCAAATCAAAACGCCGTAAATGCCGTAACTGGTAGAATTTAAAATTTTATCTTTGCTCGCGTTTGCGGCAGCTATGCTTGCGCAGGCGGTCGTATTTGCGTCCGCATCAAAATTCTTGCTGTAGCCGCTCTTGACGGCGTTAAAATTTTCACCACTGCCGTTATTGCCGGCGCTAAAATTCTTACCTTTTTCGCCGCACTGTGCGGTACCATTAAAATTCCCGCTACCGTTTATACTCGCGCTGGAATTTCCGTTGCCGCCTCTACCTCGCGCACCGGAATTTTCCGCGGCTGCAGCGGAATTTATGCCGTCGTTTTCTTTAAAATTTTCACTTCGCGCGCAGGCTTCACATTCGGCTAAAATAGCTTCCGCCAACGTGTCCGCAAAATCGGGATAGTCCACGCTCGCTTCGGCACTATGCGTGCCAAGGTCGACCGCTTCGTAACCTAAAGCGGCGAGCGCTTCTTTGACTTGTTCTTTGGCACGAAAGCCCGCGTGATCGCTCGCTATGAAAATTTTATTTATTTGCATTGCCGCTCCTTATTTTTGCTCATAGATTAGGCTCTCGTCGTTTTGCAAGGTATCGACGAAGCGCCCGATTCGCTCCCAGCGGATCTTGCGATCGGCGTCAATACTAAAATAGGTAAACCATGGCTTGCCGACGATCAGACGATAAGGTACCGGACCCCAGAAGCGGCTATCGGCGGAATTATTTCGATTATCGCCTATCATAAAATACTCATCCTGCGGCACTTTGATGTAAAAGGCATTGAAGCTTATCCCCGCAGCTTCGAAGCTATGAGGAATTTCACTTAAACTAATGGGCTTCATAGAAAATTCACCCTTCTCAAGTGCGATTTTGACATTTGTTAGCATTGAGTTTCTAGCATTAGGGTCGTAGTGAATGCCCTTAAATTTATACGGCTCTTTGACATATTTTTCGCCACCTAAAATCACAATGTCGCGAGCATCATAGTTCGCAGCAATGAACTCGTCGCCTTCATGCGGACGAAGGTAGAAATTATTCAGATCAAATATCACCTCGTCGCCGCCTACGGCAAAATTTCGCTTTACAAAGTGCATTTTTTCATTAAGCGGATAGCGAAAAACCACGATGTCGCCGCGCTTCGGACCCTCGCCTCGGATAATATGCCCATCTCCGTCGCTATCAGGAGCTACCTGCCACTCTACAAAGGGAATATGTGGAGTCGGGATGCCGTAGCTAAATTTTTTAACGAATAAAAAATCACCCTCCAAAAGCGTAGTGCGCATCGATCCGCTGGGGATCACGAAGGCTTGCGCAACAAAAAGAATGACGAATAAAACGACGATGACCGTCCCCGTCCAACTCGATAAAAATTTGTAAATTTTACTTAGTATTTTCATTTAAGCTCTTTGTTTTAAGCGATTTTTCGCCGATTTTATCGTATTACTAAGAAGCATCGCGATCGTCATCGGCCCTACGCCTCCGGGCACGGGCGTGATGAGCGAGCATTTTGGCGCTACCGCGTCAAAATCGACGTCGCCCCTTAGCTTGCCATCTTCACCGCGATTTATCCCTACATCGATCACTACCGCGCCTTGTTTTATCATATCCGCGCTCACAAAATGCGCCCTACCGACCGCCGCGACCAAAATATCGGCATCTGCGCAAAGCTGCTTTAAGTCTTTCGTCTTGCTATGAGCGATAGTGACGGTGGCATCGGCATTTAGAAGCAAGCTCGCCATCGGCTTTCCTACGATATTGCTGCGGCCTAGCACGACGGCGTTTTTACCCGCTATCTGCACGCCGTATTCCTCAAGCAGGCGCATCACACCAAGCGGAGTGCAAGGCACAAAACCGTCCGAAAGCCCGCTAGTAAGCTTGCCTACGTTTATCGCACTAAATCCGTCCACGTCCTTTTGCGGGCTTATTTTTTCTAAAATTTTATTCGTATCAATGTGCTTTGGAAGCGGCAACTGCACCAAGATGCCGTCAATGCTTTCGTCTTCGTTTAAATTTTCTATCAGTTCTAAAAGCGCCGCCTCGCTCACGTCGGAGCTCAAGCGGTGCGCTACGGATCGGATCCCACAGGCGGCGCAGGCTTTTTCCTTGCTCGCGACATAGGTCTTACTAGCCGCGTCCTCGCCTACCAAAATCACCGCCAGCGCGGGCTCTACACCCTTTGCAGCAAGGTTTGAAGCGACCGATTTGATCTCCTCTTTTACCTTTGCGCTTATGCTTTTGCCGTCGATTAAAGTCATTTAAAGCCTTTTTGAGAAATAGGGAATGTTACCCTAAAATTTATAAAATTTAGATTTATTTAGCGGGATTTATGGGAATTTGAAAGAATTTTAAAAAGAATTTCGTCCTGAATTTATGCCTGCTCAAATAAGCCTAAATTTTATCGTCATGATAGACGGATGGACACCTTGACACCGCTATATTCAGGCTGCAACGCTGCTAAGGCTTGCATTGCGGAATGAAGCCTTGTTTGAGCAAGAACTACGACCTTGTTATTTGCTCGCCGTTAAACGATCCGTATCGCGCTCGTTGCGCAATATACGCATTATGCGTATAGTAGCCTGTATAATAATGGTGGCTCGGTGCCTTATTTTGCTCTGGCTTTGGGACATCTTGCGGTCCGCTCCTAGAGCAGCCACATAGAAACAGCGCCGCACACAGAAATAAAACGATCTTTTGCACCATAGCTCCTTTCAAAATTTTTACGATTTCATCTTTGATTGGTTGCAAAATTTCATAAAATTTTTCAAAACACTCATAAAAATTTTATCCCCTTTGAAATTTAAAATTTTTGGCGAATTCTAACAACACAAATTTCGTCGAAATTTAGGCTTCGCGCAAGTTAGAATCTCGCGAAAAAATCAAAATTCTAGCGATACAAATCCTATTTAATGCGACATTTACGCAACGCGCGCCGTGCAAGATCGCGTAGCTTCTGTTTTGCGCGTCGAAATGCCGCGCTAAATACACTGCTAAATACAACCGCGCCGCTTTGGAATTTTAAAATTTCGCTGAATTTTAAAGGCGCCACGTTTAAATTTACTCGTTGCGCAGCGTTTGCAATACGTCGATCTGCGTGGCTTTTTTCGCCGGATACCATGACGATAGCGCTACGATAAGCACCGCGCCGATTAAAATCATCGCCAAATCGCCTAGCGAAAGCTCCATCGGCAGCTTCGAGCTTCCGTAAACGTCGGCCGGTAGATTTACGATGTCGAAGCTTCCGAGCAGCCACACGCCAAATAGGCCCAAAACGAGCCCGAATATGATGCCGCCGCCGCCGATCGTGGCTCCGAGCGCGAAAAAGGTCCTTTTGACCTCCTTTTTGCTGGCACCCAGGCTAAGTAAAAGCGCGATCTCTTGGCGGCGGTTCATCACGGTCATCAGAAGCGAGCTTACGATATTTAGGCTCGCGACTAGGATTATTAGCATCAGCACGATGAAAAGCGCGCGTTTTTCAAGTGCAAGGGCGCTGAAAAAATTGCCGTTTTGCTGCCACCAGCCCACGGCGCTAGCACCGCCGGGGAGGCTTTTTTTGATGCGCTCCAGATCCTTAAACGGATCGTTTGAAAAAACATGCACGCCGTCGAAAGTCTCCTCGTCGTAGCCCAAAATTTTAGCTAGATCGCTCGCGTCCGCGTAGGAATACGCCTTGTCGTAGGCGATCAGCCCAGAGCTAAATTCCGCGCGCACTTCAAAGCGCTTCATCTTAGGGATCAGCGCAAAGCCGCCAGGATCGCTCTTCGTAAAGATCATCGTGATCTTGCCGCCCTCATCCAGCATAAACTCATCTTTGATCCCGCGCCCTATCATGATGCCGTAATCCGTTAGATTGGCGTCTTTGGCGCCTGCCGCGACGACCGAGTTAATCCTCTTTTCATCGTTTAAATTTACGCCGAAAATCAGTCCGCCCTCGAGCTTCTCGCCGCTTTTGGCGATGACTTGCGAGCTAATGTAAGGACTAAAGATCAGATCGGGAAAGTCCGCCCGCAGTCCCTCCACGTCGTCTTTTGAAATACCGCCGCGAAAATGGCTGTGGATCGTGATCGGGTAGTTCATCGTAAAGAGCTTGCGCTCAAATTCCTTATCGAAGCCGTTCATTATCGCCATCGCGACGATCAGCACCGTAAGTCCCACGCCCACGCCCAAGAACGCAAGCAGCGCCGAAAGCGTAATGAAGGGCTGAGAGCGATCGAATCTGAGATATTTGAATAATAAATACTTTACCAAAAAGCCGTCCTTGTAAAATTTCACATAAAATTTAGCGCTAAATTCTATGTGAAATTTTAAGTATTTTGGAATTTTAAAATTTCAAAGAATGAGTTGTGTGCCTCCAAATATGAAAGCTTCAGCCGGCTTTGAAAATTTAAAATCGCACAGAAATCTATTTATACGCAATGAAATTTGCCCCCAAGAGATATGGATACGGCAAATCAAACAGATCGTCTTGCCGAGGCTTCGGAATTCTAAACTCAAATTCTAAATTTTAAAATTCAAATCATCTAAAATTTTAAAATTTCAATGCCTCAAAATTTTAAAATTTCAGAAATTTAAAACCTTTTGGAATTTTGAAATTCTTAAAATTTAAAAGGCCAGCTTTGCTTATAAGCTCGCCCGCATCGCATAAATTTAAAATTTTAAATGTATGCCGTATCTTAGCGCACTAAATTTAAATATCGCAACGCCGCCGATCGCACTCTGCAGCACGGCGCACCGCAACAACGCTATAGAAAATATGCGACAAGGCATCAGGCGCGCTTTGAAATTTTAAAATTTCAAAACCAAAATTCCACTCTCTTGCGCAGCTTTGCGCGCCGTCCGCACCGCCTCGCGATCAATAAAATTTTATGGCGTCTTTCGCACGCGACCGATTCGCTAAATACAAAGGCAAGGCAAGATCAAAAAGCGCCGATTGCGCAATGCTCGCAATCGAAATCACCGATCGCGCGATACTTACGACTGATCGCCGCACCTACCTCGCAAAGCCACCTTTTTTCGGACCGCCCTTGCCGTGGCAGTCTTTGTATTTTTTGCCGCTGCCGCAAGGGCAAGGATCGTTTCGCTTTGGCTTTTTGTCGCCGAACTCGTCTGAGCCCTTTAGCTGCGCCTCATTTGTACTTGCAACGGCGAGCTCTTTGGCGTTCGAGCTTTCCATACGCTCCTGCATCGCGCGCTGCTCGGCTTCGATCTCCTCCCTAGATTTAAACTGGATCGAATGCAGCAAGCGGATACTGTCGGATTTGAGGCGCATTACAAGCTCCATAAAGAGATTGTAGCTCTCCTTTTTATACTCCGTAAGCGGGTCTTTGTGGTTGTAGCCGCGAAGTCCGATGCCCGCTTTTAGGATATCCATCTGATACAGATGCTCTCTCCAGTCGCGATCGACGATCTGCAGATAAAGCATCTTTTCGATACTTTTTCGCTGCTGCGGATCGATCGGCGACATCTTGTTTTCATACGAAACGGCAAGCGCGCCGATGATCTTTTCTTTCAGCTCCTTGAAATCATCGACCTTCTCAAGCTCGCTATTTTCGAGCACCTCGCCCGTTTCTTGAGCGATTTTGGCGACGATCGGGAATTTATCGACCTCTTTGATATTTGCGCCGTCGAAAATTTCAAGCTCCTCAAGCACGCTAGATATATACTCTTCGCGGTTTTGGATGATTTTATCTTTCAGATCGTAGTCGGGGTCCAAAAGCTCGTTGCGATATTTATAGATCGTCTTGCGCTGCTCGTTTGCGACGTCGTCGTATTCTAGGATATTTTTACGCGCTTCAAAATGCAGGCTCTCGACCTTTTTCTGCGCGTTCTCTACTGCGCGCGAAACCATGCCTGATTCAATATGCTCGCCATCTTTCAAACCTAAGCGATCCATGATATTTTTAATCTTGTCACTACCAAAAATTCTAAGTAGATTGTCTTCCAGACTCAAGAAAAACCTACTCTCGCCCGGATCGCCTTGACGTCCGCTTCGGCCGCGGAGTTGATTATCTATACGGCGGCTTTCGTGGCGCTCGGTACCTAAAATATACAGCCCGCCCAAAGCGCGCACTTCGTCGTCTATGCGGATATCCACGCCGCGTCCCGCCATATTCGTAGCGATCGTTACGGCACCCTTTACGCCCGCGTCTTTGATGATCTGCGCCTCGCGCTCGTGATTTTTGGCGTTTAGCACGGAGTGCGCGATGTTTTCTTTAACCAAAAGCTCGTGCAGCTTCTCACTCTTTTCAATCGACGCCGTACCCACTAGCACGGGCTGACCTTTGGAATTTAGCCGCTTGATTTCATTGATGACGGCGTTAAATTTCTCGCGCTCGGTTTTGTAGATAAGATCGTTTTGATCCTTTCTGATGACCGGCACGTTCGTAGGGATAGAGACTACTTCGAGTTTGTAAATTTGAGAAAATTCCGTTGCTTCCGTCTGTGCCGTGCCCGTCATACCGGCGAGCTTCTCATAAAGGCGGAAGTAATTTTGAAAGGTAATATCGGCAAGAGTTTGGCTCTCCTCTTGGATCTGCACGCCCTCTTTAGCTTCAAGAGCTTGATGGAGCCCTTCGCTGAATCTGCGCCCCTCGCTAAGACGACCCGTAAATTCATCCACGATTATGACCTGCCCGTCGCGCACGACGTAGTGCACGTCCTTTTCAAATAGATAATTCGCCTTAAGTGCTTGATCAAGGTAGTGGCTAAGCACGGCATTTTCGAGACTATAAAGATTATCTACGCCGAAAAGCTTCTCGGCTTTTGAAATTCCCGCTTCGGTAATCAAAACGGCGCGATTTTTCTCATCTACGGTAAAATCACCCGTCGCCTTGCCTTTCGGATCGGCTGGCGCCTCGCCGCGGATCATTTGGCGAGCTACTTCGTTTGCCTTGATGTAGCCGTCCAGGGTGCGGTTCGTAGGGCCAGAGATGATAAGTGGCGTCCTGGCTTCGTCGATTAAAATACTATCAACTTCATCGACGATTACGAAATGATGCCCACGCTGCACCTTTTCATCCGCGCTAAATTTCATATTATCGCGCAGGTAGTCAAAGCCGAACTCGTTGTTTGTGCCATAAGTGATGTCGCACGCGTACGCAGCCTTGCGCTTGGCGTCATCGTATTCGCCGCCTACGATCACACCGGTACTAAGCCCTAAAAATTCATATAGCTCGCCCATTTGCGCAGCATCGCGCTTAGCTAGGTAGTCGTTTACGGTCACGACGTGAACGCCCTTGCCCTCCATCGCATTTAGCACTACTGCCAAGGTCGCTACGAGGGTCTTTCCTTCGCCCGTTTTCATCTCGGCAATCGCGCCATCGTTTAGCACCAAACCACCTATTAGCTGAACGTCGAAGTGACGCATATTTAGCACCCTTTTGCCCGCCTCTCGCACGATAGCAAATACTTCGTTAAGCACGTCATCCGTGCTCTTTTCGCCCGCGCGAACTTGCGCTCTTAACGCTTCAAATTCCGCCTTAAGCGCCGCATCGTCCATCGCCGCATAGTTTTCTTCAAGCGCACCGATCTGCGCTGCGCGCTTGGCGTATTGTTTGACGATCCTATCGTTTTTAGTACCAAAAATCCCGTGGATGACCTTTTTAAACATCTCAAACCTTAGTTTTAAAATTTTAACCGTGCATATTAACATATTTTTAGTTTCTATTTAATTAAATCCTAGAAAAACGGCTATAATACGCGCAAATTTTCAAAAATAAAGGCAAAATTTATGAAAAAAACTCTTATTTCTTTAGCGGCGAGCTGCATTTTTGCATTCGCAAGCGGGATAGAATTCAACACTTTGAGCGCAAATTTTTCGCAAACCGTGCAGAGCGACGATGCGAAAATCAGCTACGGCGGCGATTTTAGCGCCACGAAAGAGCACGCCGTGTGGCATTATAAGACCCCTACGATAAAAAATATATTTTTTAGTTTCACAAAGGTCATCGTAATCGAGCCCGAACTCGAGCAGGCCATCATCACGAATATCAAAGAAACCCCGAATTTAACGGCGATCCTAGCGAACGCAAGGCCAAATAAAAACGGCGTTTATGAGGCGAGTTTCGACGACGTGAAATATCTCATCGAGCTAAAGGGCGATTTGCCGAGCAAGATCAGCTACACCGATAAAATGGACAATAAAGTCGTCATAAATCTAAGCAACGTCCGCAAAAACGCGCCGGTAAATGAGGCGATCTTTAAGCCCGCAATCCCGAAAAACTACGACATCATCACTCAGTAGGCGCGCGTGAGGCTACTTTTTGTATGTCACGGCAACATCTGCCGCTCGCCTATGGCGCAATCCGTGATGCAAAATTTCATTAATCAAAGCGACCTAAGTGCGTGCGTGAGCGTAGATTCTGCGGCAACGCACGCCGACGAGATCGGCTCGCCGCCCTATTACGAAACGTAGCGCGTGCTAAAAGAGCAAAAGGTGCCGCTCGTAGCGCATCGCGCCGTGCAGGT
>CAUVFI010000008.1:0-16099 GCA_963551055.1 uncultured Campylobacter sp.
CGGCGTCAATCCTCGATAAAATTCTGTAGAATTTCACCGCAAGTAAAATTTAGCCCGCCAGCGCCTTTAGCTGATTGACGTTTAGCCCGTCAACCAAAATATAGCTTGCATCGATGAAGCGGTAGTTTTGCCTCGGCAAGCGCGCGATAAACTCGTCGTATTCCAGCTCGGCGATGGCGCGGTAGTTACCTGCGTCGTTTTCATCGCCCTCGATGCCTATTAGCGCGATCTGCCAGCGCGCGACGTCGTTATTTTCCAGCATCTCCGTGTTTTGCCATTCCACAAACGGTTTGTAAGGCAGGATGGTAGGCAGGTCTTGCGTGAGCGCGTATGAGCCCATTATCGTGCCGTCATCTCCATTTCGATAAAACCTCTGGCGCGCGCTGTAAGCGCCAAGGTACTGCACCTCGGTTAGTCGCTTGCTAAACTCGGCAGAGGGGTTGTATGAGGCTAAAATTTCATCCATCATCGCGCGGTTTATCGCAAAAGGTCTCTCTACTCCGTAGCAAAAATTTACCTCCGTATCGCCGCTTAAGTGCTGATCTATCGAATGCAGTCCCGCCGATATATCGCGCTCGTAGTCGAATTGTTCTATCGTGTCGTGAGCGTAAATTTCGCCGTTTTCATCTGTGATCTCGCCCCCCCAGCTGCTTAGATAGCGCCTGTAGATATGAGATCGCCAAAACCCAATCAAAGACCGTCGCGGGCGTATTTACGCGCACGGCGTAGTTTTGCTGCTCCTCGTCATATCTTAGCTCCATTCCGCGCCCGCTCTTGCCCCGCACGCCCAAAATCAAGCACTCCTGCTCGCTCAAAGGCGATTTTAAAAAGGCTCTTTCGTCAAAGCCCTCGGCGCTCTCGTCTATGTCAAATACCGATAGATCGGGCAGCAGATCCAATGCCTCGCTAACGCTCATGGCGTCCGAATAGCCCATAAATAGCGGGCGCTTTTTATTTTTGACGCGGAATTCTACGCTCATCGTTTTCTCCTTTGTTAAATTGGCAAAATTATAGCGAAATTTTACCCGTCGCGGCGAGCTAAATTTGCGGCGCAAGGAGTTGCGAAAAGTAAGCTTAAAGCTTTTTGGGATAAAATTTAAATAGACCGACGTAGGCGGAAATTTAATCAAAAGGAGCGAAAATGACGAAAGATCAGTGCTGCGTTTTAAAGCATTTGATGGCGGGCGAAACGGAGGGTTTTGAAAAGATAGGAGAGCTTGGTGACGGCGAGTTTTTGGACGCGCTTATCGCAAAAGGGCTCGTGCGGGTGCTTGACTGGGCGGGCGAGGATAGCACGGGCGATGTGGGTAAATTTATCCGCTCTAGGCTTGATGCGCTGCAAAGCGGCGTGGCTCTAGAGTGCGATAAAATTTACGCAGGGCTCGAAAAAGAGGCGCAAAAAGAGGATTTTAAGCGCGGCGACGCGAGCCTATTTTTGATGAACGAGTTTCAAAAGGCGCTGAAAAAGAGCGATTTTAGGCTCTTTACTTTGGATCTGCATAATGACGCTTATTATCTATTTATCGCGCACAAGAACGCCGAGCGGGATTTTAAGAAAATGGCAAAGCGAGAGGAGCCGTTTTGGGATATCGCGCCGTGGGGCAAGCGCCGCAAGAGGCAGATCCTTTACGTCATAAACTGCGAGTGCGGCGAGATGTCGGCGTGGCAGCTGGACGCAGACGAGCCGTCACCTAGAGATGAAGTCTGCGAAGTATGCGGGCGGGTGCTTTTTGACGCAGACGGCAATGCGATGCAGCCTTTGGAGAAGGAATTTATCTGATCTTGCTTGTCGCGGTTTTGCGTGCGAAGTTTTGGTTGGATGAAAGTCAAATTTTATTGCGCAGATTGACAGGATTTGGTGCACAGGTTTAGTTTGCGGCTCGGCGGCGAAGCGCAGTTTAAATTTAAGGCTCGCTTGGGTGGCGGAATATGTTTTGATGCGGCTCGCTTTGGTAGTAAAATACGCTTCGGCGCGGCTAGTTTTGCTTTGCTCTTTGCGCGAGCGGTAAAATTTTACAGTTTGCGTTTGTATCTCGCAAGACCGCAGCGCAGGACGCACTCTTTTAGCTCTTACGTTCCGCTTTTATGTTTTTGTCTCTCAAGTTCGCAGTCGCGGACGTATCCGTTCATGCTACGCTAAATTTTGATTTTAATGGCTACAGACATCAAGCCTATTTCGTTAAAATCAAAATTTAGCTCTGTTGCGATCACTAAATTTATAAGCCTGTAAATTTAGAATTTTAATCGTAAATTTTGACCTAAAATTTCTAAAATCTCTAAATTTTAAAATTCTAAATGCGATACGAGCTTGTCGGCTCGCTTGTCATAAGGCTCGCGAATTCTGCTGCAACCGAAGCGACGAATTTATTCGATAAAAATAAGATAAAATTTTCGCTAGAGAGCGCCCGAACAGAATCCCAATGTTAGCGCGATCACGAACGCGCTATGTTTGAAATCCGAAACTGGCGAGGTGCGGCGAGGCTAGCCGCGAGCTTTGGCGATGCACGCCTCGATCGCCGCCATCACCGCTGCGCGAAACCCAGCCGCCTCCAGTGCCGCCAGCCCCTCTATCGTCGTGCCCGCAGGCGAACAGACCGCGTCTTTGAGCTCCGATGGGCGCTTACCGCTTTGTAGCAGGCGCGCCGTGCCCTCTACCGCCGCCGCTACCGCGTCGTAGCACAGCGCCCGCGGCAGTCCGCCCCGCACGCCCGCATCCGCCGCAGCCTCGATAAAGGCGCACACATACGCGGGCAGACTCCCTGCGATCCCCGTAAATGCGGCAAAACTAGCCTCGTCTATCTCGTAAAATTTACCGATTTTGGCGGCTAGCGCTCGTACGATCTCCCGACTGGCCTCATCAAAATACTCGCCGTAGCACAGCGCCGTAGCCGATGCGCCGATGCCCGCGGCGACGTTTGGTATCGCACGGGCTACGAAAACGTCCGCACCTACGATATTTTGGGCGCTCTCTAGCTTGAAATTCGGCGCTACAAGAAGCAGGATTTTGCCCGCGAGCTCGGGCGCGATCAGGCGCAAAATCTCCTCGTAGCTGGCGGGCTTGGTCGCGAGCACGATAATATCCGCTGCGTGCGCCAGTTGCGTCTCGCCTTGTAAAATTTGTACGCCGTAGCGCTTGCGCAAGACTTCGTTTTTGCTTCTAGCATAAGCTAGGACTTGAAACTTCGTATCGGAGGTGGGCTGCGCGCAGGCTAAATCACGTTTGCGGCTCGCAAAATTCTGCTCTAAATTTGCGGAATTCTGCCCGCAAGCGGTAAAATTTTGAGTATCGGGCATAAAATTTTGCCCGTCGTGCGCGGAATTTTCTTCGCCCGCTGTGCAATTTTCCTTATCCTCTGCAAAATTTTCTCTGCTCGCCGCGCAATCTCGCCCGCCGGCTGCGCAAAGTGCTGCGATCATCGCCTCGCCCATATTTCCGCCGCCGATAAATCCCACTTTCATTTTCGCTCCTTTTAAAGCTAAATTATGCCTCAATGATAGCTCAAAATTTCTTTATCCGCCCTTGCGGCGCGCGGTTTATCTACGTAAAAGCAAATTTTAGCTACAATCTCGCCTAAATTTTTAAAAAAGGATGCGTTATGGCAATAAACGTTTTTTATGACAAAGATTGTGATTTGAGCCTCATTAAGGCTAAAAAGGTCGCTATGATCGGCTTTGGCTCGCAGGGGCACGCTCACGCCGAAAATTTGCGAGATAGCGGCGTAGAGGTTATCGTGGGTCTTAAAAAGGGCGGCGCGAGCTGGAGCAAGGCCGAGGCGAAGGGCTTTAAAGTAATGAGCGTCGGCGAGGCTACGAAGGCAGCTGATCTTGTGATGATCCTAACACCCGATGAGTTTCAAGGCGATATTTTCAAAGCGGAGATCGAGCCGAGCTTAAGCGAGGGCAATGCGATCGCGTTTGCGCACGGCTTTAATATCCACTTCGGACAGATTGTCCCTCCAAAGGGCGTCGACTGCATTATGATCGCTCCTAAAGCCCCGGGCCACACCGTCCGCAACGAGTTCGTAAGCGGCGGCGGCGTACCGATGCTGATCGCCGTTTCGCAAAACGAAAGCGGCAGAGCCAAAGAGCTCGCTCTAAGCTACGCAAGCGCGATCGGCGGCGGCCGCACCGGCATCATCGAAACGACTTTTAAAGCAGAGACCGAGACCGATCTTTTCGGCGAGCAGGCTGTACTTTGCGGCGGACTTTGCGCGCTCATCAACGCAGGCTTTGAGACCCTCGTCGAGGCTGGATATGAGCCTGAGATGGCGTATTTTGAGTGCCAGCACGAGATGAAGCTGATCGTGGATCTCATCTATCAAGGCGGTATGGCAGATATGCGCTACTCGATCTCAAACACCGCAGAATACGGCGATTACGTAAGCGGAAACCGCGTCGTAAACGAAAGCAGCAAAGCGGCGATGAAAGAGGTGCTAAAGGAGATCCAAAACGGCAAATTTGCAAAAGACTTCATCCTCGAGCGCAAAGCGGGCTACGTACGAATGAACGCCGAGCGCAACATCACGGCAAATAGCTTGCTTAGCAAAACCGGCGATAAGCTTCGTGCGATGATGCCGTGGATCGCCAAGGGTAAGCTCATAAACAAAGATAAAAACTAATTTCGGCTGAGCTTTGGCTAATACAAATCCACGCGGGCGCCGCAAAAAGCGCCCGATCAACTACGCAACGATCGCCTTTGTCGTAATCTTATGCTTTTTAAGCGGCGCGGTTACTTACGCGGTTTTGGATCTCGTATTTTCGGGTAATAAAACCGCGTTGCAGCAAAGCTCGCGCAAGCAAGCCCCCGAGAGCACTTCCGATCCTCGCGGTAAAAAGCCTCGTTTAAGCGCTGCACAGAAGGAAGCTCTGATTCAAAAGGAGCTCGATAAGATCGCCGAGCAAAACGTAACCGCGCCGAAGATGAGCATCGAGCCCGCACGGCAGAATTCCGCAGGACAAAATTCCGCAAACGGCAATTTGCAAAATTCCGTAAATTCTACGGCTTCTGCAAATTCCGCCGCCATAAATTCGGCGAGTGAGGGGCCTGACGTAAATTTTACGGCAATAAATTCCGCTTCAGAAAATTCCATAAATTCTACCGCGCAAAGCCACGTTTCTAGCGGTGCGGACGATCTTTCTAAATCGCCGCGCAAAGCACTGCCTGCAGGCTCTCGCGCAAAGCTAGCGATCATCATCGACGACGTAGGCACCGGCGAGCAGGCGCAAAAGATCGCCGCTCTGCCCGTGCGAGTGACGCCGTCCATCTTCCCGCCCGAGTATCAGCGCAAGGACACGCGCTCGCTCGCTCGCGGCTTTGAGCATTACGCGATCCACCTGCCGATGGAGGCGAGCTCTGCTAAAAATAACTCCGCGACGCTGCGAGCTTCGGATAATTATGAGAAGCTGCGCGGCGTCATAGCCAAGCTGCGCGCGGACTTTCCGAACGCTAAATTTATAAACAACCACACCGGTTCTAAATTTACCGCCGACGAGCGCGCGATGCAAAATTTGCTGCGCGCGATGAACGAGCATGGATTTTTATTTATCGACTCGCGCACGAGCCCCGCTACCAAGGCTAAGGCGGCGATGAATGGACTCGGCATGCGATATGTGCATCGCGACGTGTTTTTAGATAATCAAAACAGCGTCGCCGCGGTGCGTAAAAAGCTGCGCGAAGCCGTCGCGCTTGCTAAAAAGCAGGGTTACGCCATCGCTATCGGCCATCCCAAAAGCTCCACTCTGCGCGCGCTTGCAAACAGCGCCGACATCCTAGGCGAGGTCGATTTAGTGTATTTGGACGAAATTTATGAGTACTACGAGTGAGCTCGGTTTTAAAATTCCAAGCCTAGCGAGGCTCGGTGCGAGCGAGCCCGCGCGGCTGTATTTTAGGGGCGAGCCGGCGATGTTACAAAAGCGCCGCATCTCGATCGTGGGCTCGCGCAAGATGAGCGTTTATAGCAAAAATTTGATTCTGCGTCTCGCGCGCGCTTTGAGCGATGCGGACTTTTGCGTCGTAAGCGGTGCGGCGATCGGCTGCGACATAGCTGCGCACGAAGGGGCGTTTCCAAATACGATCGCGGTTTTTGGAAACGGCCTTGATCAAATTTATCCCGCGCAAAACGCCGCTATGATCGGCAAAATTTACGAGCGCAGCCTCGCGCTTAGCGAGTATGAGGACGGCGTGAGCGCGCGCGGATTTCAGTTTTTGCAGCGCAACCGCATCGTCGTGGCGTTGTCAGAAGCGCTGATCGTCGCTCAAGCCGAGCCTCGCAGCGGCTCGCTGCAAAGCGCGCGCCTGGCCCGCGAGATGGGTATACCCGTCTACGTGCTGCCGCACCGAATGGACGAGAGCGCGGGCACGAACGATCTGCTCGCAAAGTCTCAGGCGCGGCTGATCGCGGATTTTGGCGAGTTTGTGGCTTCTTTAGCTCCGCAGACGCCGCAAAACACTGAGCGCGTGCAGGATGAGGTGATGGAATTTTTAGCGCTAAATTCCGATCTGCAAGCGGCGATCGAGCGCTTCGGCGATAAAATTTACGAATACGAGCTTGAAGGCAGGATCGAAATTTTAGGCGCAAAGATCGTGGCAAAGTAGCTGGCAGCAGGCGTTTGCTCGCCGTGGTTTGATAGGCGCCGCCCGCCCGCCGGTACGGCTTGTTTGCACGGCGCGTAGTCTGCGCGGTCGGAGTTTAAATTTAGAAAAAGGTGGCTCGGTAAAATTTTACCTTCCGCAAATAGCACCTAAGCTTAAAAAATCCGCGCGGTTTGTTTGTGCAGCGCCGCTTGCCTCCGCTTGCGGTAATGATCGGTTTGTGAATGCCGCGCGAGATTTGTAAATACTTTGTGGCGCAGAATTTAAGCTTTAAAATGCATGAAATTTTCTGAAATAGCGTTTAAATGTTTGTTTGCCTATCGTGCTAAATTTTTGCGGGTAAATTTGGCTGCGGATTTCAGCGCGAGTGTGGTAGGCTAAATTTGCCGCAAGGGAAAATTTTGGTCACGGCGGCAAAATTTTACGAGTTATAAAGCGTAGGGGCTTGTATCTGCTCCGTCGCGTGAGTGTGGGTTTGCTTTAAAATTTTGATTTTGCGTGGGGTGGGTTGGTTGCACGTCCGGCACCTGCACGGCAGGATTTATGCCCGCCGTGAGTTTGGGTGTCGCTTACGTGCAGCTCGCGTGGACTCAGTGCGGATGTACTGAGCCGGGCGCGGCGATCGAAATTTTGGAATTTGAAGCTCGTGGTACGCTAAATTTAATAGCTCGCAAGCGGCGCGAGCGAGTGTAATTTATGTCAATTTCGTATAAAATTTCATAAATTCCGTAGTTAAATTCTGCGATAAAATTTAGCTATGAAATTCCGATCGCGGAATTTCAGCGATAGAATTTTTATAGCGAAATTCCGCAAAATTTGATGTTAGCAAAGGATGAAATTTGATAGTTGCGATTGATCTTGGGCTTAAGCGTATCGGCGTGGCGGCGGCACCGGATGATAAGACGCCGCTTCCGTGCGAGCCGATCCTGCGCAAAAACCGCATCCAAGCCGCGCGCGAGCTAAGCGAGCTGCTGCGCGAAAAAGGCGCCAGCGTGCTAGTGCTGGGCGTGCCGCGCGGCGGGGCGAGCGAGGATGAGATGAGCAGGCGCATACGCCACTTCGTCTCGCTGCTGAATTTTGACGGCGAGATAAAATTTCAAGACGAGAGCTTTTCGAGCGCCGAAGCGGCGGAGTTTGCGAGCAAAGGCGCTAAGGGCGGCGGCAAGGATCCGCGCTTTGATAGCATTGCCGCGACGATAATTTTGCAGAGGTTTTTGGCGAGCAAGGGTTAGGCGCGTAACAACGTAATTTACACGCGGCGACGCAAGAGGAAATCGTCGCTCGTCTATTTTGTCGCCGTTTGAAGGCCTGCGGAATTTTACTTGCTCGCCTAAAACGGACGGAATTTATGCGCGTCAAAAGTCGGTAAAATTTTTATCGTTCGCTAAAGCTTGGCGAAATTTTGCTTTGCCCGCAAAGAGCCTGCGGAATTTATTTCGACTGCAGCCGTAAATGGCGCTTTAGGCGGTTAAACCGAGTGGAGATTGACGGCGGTTTGAGCTTTAAGTAGTGAGGCTTATGCATTTTGGGATCTGTGTTCGCGCGCACGGCTGCTATTTTAAGTTTTTTCAAGGTCTATTTAGACGAAAAGAATGCTAAGCAAAATTGCAAAAACGCGTATGCATCATAGAATAGGGCGCAAATTTTGCGATAAATTTCATTTAGGGAGCGGTTATGTTTAAGATCACGATGTTAGTAAAAAGGGCGCCGAACATCACGCAGCAGGAGTTTTTGGCGCACTGGGCGGCGCATTCGCAAAAGGTTTTAGCTAATCAAAAGGCACTAAATATCGTCCGCTATGCAAAAACTATGCCCATCTTTATCGAGGGGCAGAGCACCAGGCGCGAGACGGCGGCGTTTGGCTACGACGCGATGGGCGAGCTGTGGTATGAGAGCGTGCAGGCATTTGCGGATGCGCGAAATAGCGAGGCGGCGCGAGCGGTGCTAGCGGAGTTGATGGCGGACGAGGCGAGGTTTTGCGATATGAAAAACTCGGTGATGTGGTTCGGCGAGGAGGAGGTTGTGATAGAGTTTGAGCGCTAGGGAGCGCGGCTTGCAGTGAATAAATTTTGAAGTAAAGCTCTTTAAATGGATAGAATTCTACGTGGCATTTGGGTTTTAAAACTAGCAGAATTTTACGAGCTGGGCTTGCTCGGCTGAAATCTCAGTCGCAACCTACATAGATGAAATTTACATGCGCGATACAGATACTGCGCAGTCTTGATTATTTTAAGACTCATATATCTAAGTGCGTGGATCTAAGAAGCCTGGGTATCGGAGCAAAAAATGCCTAAAGACGCATTATGCCTGCGATTTTGGCATAGAAAAGCCTATTTCTAAGATAAAACTTAAAGGCTGGCGGCGTAAAATTTTTTAAAATTTCTAAGCAGCAATGCTAAATTTTCAAAAGTTTTCTATGGCACGGCAAGATGCTTGTCGCGGGCTTGGTATGCAACAAAATATTTTACGCATTAGATTGTCGCCCTGATAAATTACCATTGTAGAGGCTGTAGGTGTTTCAGACCTCAGGATTAAATGCTTTATTATAAATACTGCAGGCGCCGTGGATGCCGCATAGACGTGCGAGTAAAAATTGAGGCAAGCCAGCCATAAAAATAATCTTGCAAGTAAAATTTTAATTTGTCTTTTTGAAATTCAGCTCAAAGTTCCGTTTAAAATTTTATTTAAAATTTTGCTTGGGATTTTGATAGGAATTTTGCAGGAATTTCGCCGGAAATTTCACAGCTATTATCAAAAATTAAAATTTTATCCCTCGCTTTTTGCTATAATTATTTTTAAAATTTAAAAGGAGCAAAAATGAAAATTTTAGCGTCGATTACCGCACTAATCGTAGCAGCCTACTTGCTCGCGCAGATATTTTTCCCGCAGGCGATCTCGTTTGTCGGATGCAGCGTCGGTAGGGCTAATTCGTGCGAAGACTACGGAGCGTATTTGCTTGAGGAACGCGATTATGAGGCGGCAAAAAAGCCGTTTGAAAAAGCTTGTGAAGCGGGGCTGGGAAATAGCTGTGCTATCGCGGGGGATTTATATTATGACGAGCAAAATTTATATAAAACTACAAAAGATAAGGGCAAGTCCGCGCGGTTTTATTCCAAAGCGTGCGAGCTGGGAGCTGCCAAAGCTTGCTACAACGCCGCGATAATCTCTTATAAAAATGCCGATAAGAAAAATACGTTCGCATTTTTTGCCAAATCATGCGATTTGGGACTAGGCGAGGGCTGCTTAAACGCTGCGGTCGCTAGCTACGAAGAAAAAGACTATCAGGGCGCTCTTAAGTTTTTCCTCAAATCTTGCGATGCTGCTTTGGCAGAGGGATGCCAAAGGGTTGGGCTAGCGTATTCAAAGAAGGAATTTGGCGAGCCAGATCTGGATAAGGCGATGATCTACTACGACAAAGCCTGCAAGCTGGGAGCTGAGTTTAGCTGCAACGTAGTAGCTGCAATGAATAAAATAAATGCAAGCGAGGCTAATGCTACTAAATAGATGGCAGGGCTAGCTAGATGATAATACGGTGAGATCGAAATTAGCGTAGAAATTTTGCGGAGCTTTATGAATTTTATGAAATTTCGCGGAATTTCGTCTTTAAATTTTATTGCTGAAATTCCACATATTGCGATAATATCGATAGATAGCGATTTTAAAATTTCAGTATCTTATAAGTTTGGAATTTAATCTATGCTATGGATTTTATTGACAGAATTTTAACTTATCATAGACTTACCCATCGCGATATAGGGATTTCATCATAATCTTAGTGCATCCCTGAAAGAGAAAAAATTGCGCAAACTAGCGAGTAGCTATGTAATCACAGCTGATATGGCAAAAATATCCGAAGAAGATCGCACGGGATAATTAATTTGCGAAGTAAATAAAATCAATTCACAAGGGAATGGGAATCTATCAATAAACAAGTAAAATTATTCATCGCAAAGCAAGCAAAATCGATCTGTAAGTGGGTAGATCAAGCTTAAAACTAACTCGAAGTAGCCTTTAAATAAGCTAAATTGCAAGCAAGATAAATTTTAAGTAGGCATATTGTAAGAAAGTAAAATTTTAGATGAGATAAGTGGGATAAATCGATTTCAAATCACCGTAGAAGTTGGATGAGGATTTTAATTTTAAAGCCCCATTTTCCCGGGATTTAAGATACCTTTTGGATCGAACGCCCTTTTGATCGCGCGAAATAGCTCCATCTCCGCTGCACTAAAGGCTAACGGCATAAATTCTGCTTTGCTTAGCCCGATGCCGTGCTCGCCGCTGAGCGTACCGCCAAGATCAACTGCAGCTTTGAAAATTTCGGTGATTGCGTCATGTCCGCGTCGTACCTGAGCTTCATCTTTTTTGTCGGCGACCATGACGTTGGTGTGGACATTGCCGTCGCCCGTGTGCCCGAAGCAGGGCACGCGCACGCCGTATTTATCGCCGATGCGCGCGATACGGCGCAGTAGCTCGGGCAGCTGCGAGCGCGGGACGGTGATGTCCTCATTTAGCTTAAGCGTGCCGTAGATATTGATCGCCTGCGAGCAGTTGCGTCTCGCAAACCAAATGCCCGCACGCTCCTCTTCGCTTTCTGCGATGCGAAAGTCGCTCGCGCCGTTTTGAACGAAAATTTCTTTTATGAGTGCGAGCTCCTCCAAAAGCACTGCTTCTAAATTGCCGTCTGTTTCGCAGATCAAAATCGCGCCCGCACCCTTCGGCAAGCCTTTATGAAATTTCTCCTCGACCGCGGCTATGCACAGCGCGTCTAAAAATTCCATCGCCACGGGCGTGATACCGGCAGCCATCGTCTTATACACGGCATTCATTGCCGCATCTACGCTAGGAAAGACGCCCATCGCAGTCTTTTTAAGCTTTGGCATCGGGATGAGCTTGAGTGTGATTTCGGTGATGATGGCAAGCGCACCTTCGCTTGCGATTAGAATTCCTGCTACGTTGAAGCCTGCGACATCTTTGATAGTGCGTTTGCCCGCTCGGATCACCTCTCCATTAGGCAATACCGCACGCAGTGCCATTACGTAGTCTTTGGTGATGCCGTATTTTGCGGCGCGCATACCGCCAGAGTTTTCGGCGACATTGCCTCCTAGCGTGGAATAATCCTGGCTTGCGGGATCGGGCGGATAAAATAGCCCGCGCGCTGCGGCTGCTTTTTGCAGATCGATATTTATGCAGCCGGGTTGGACTACGGCGAGTAGATTTTGCATGTCGATTTCTAGAATTTTATTCATATGTTTTTCAAATGCCAAAATCACTCCGCCGTTTGCGGCTAAAGATCCACCCGTAAAGCCGCTACCTGCGCCTCTTGGAACTACGGGGATTAAATTTTCGTTGCAGAATTTTAAAATTTGACTGACATCGTCCTCACTTCGCGGGAAAAGCACGCCGTCCGGCAGACAGCGCCTTTTTGTCGCGTCGTAGCAGTATGCCGTGCGATGAGCCTCGTCAAAATAGGCATTATCCGCGCCTAATAGATTTGTAAAAAACGCTCGCGCGGCGCTATTCATCGCCGTCTAAGCCCAGCAAATAGCGGTAGTGTTTGTCGTAATCGCTGATCGGGCCGTTAGTAAAGTCCCAAATGACGGTCTTTATCTCGCCCACGCGTGAGTAAAATGGCAGCTGATAATAAGCCACGCTGCCGCTAGCGAACGTGCGCAAAGGCTTGAAGCTGCCGCAGTCGGCAAATACGCCTTGTTTATCCATCGCGATAAAAATCAGTCCGGCGCTGTTTTGCGCGCAAATTTTACGAAAATCGTCACGGCTGGGATTTGGCTTGTGGTTGTAGCTAAGATAGGCGCCGCCAAGATCTGGGTGGATAAAATTTATATTTGGAAAAGCCTTGATAACCTGCTCGTAAATTTCAGCGTTAGGTGCGACGATTATGGCGCGGTCATAGAGGAAATTTAAGATCACTTTATCGCCGCTTGAGGGTAAAATTTTAGGCAGCGGTAGCGCCTCTTGAGCTAACATATCAAAAACCTCAAATCGCACCTTTGCCTTGCCTGCACTTTTTTGCGTCACGACTGCGCGCGCGATGATGGAGCTCGCGCCGCTACCGAAATTATGCATCACCACTCCACTGCTGCCTACGGCAATCGTAGGGCTATCTGTGATCTCGCCCGAACCATCCGTTACGCTAAGTAGGGCGGTTTCGTATCGCGGCATGTTAAATTCCGCCCCTATCGCCGCACTTAAAAATAGACCTAAAATAAGTAAAGCTTTTTTCAAAATTCTGCTCCTGAATAAAATTTCGGCTAATTATACATAAAACTTTGAAATTAGCGATAAAATTCCGCGGTATTTACGAAATATAAGCGTTTTTTCGTTACAATCCCGCCTTAAAATAATATTTTAAAGCGGTTTTTATATGACTAGAATTTTTATATTGCTTTTTCTGTGGATAGGCGTAGTTTTTGCGAACAACCCCAGCGTAGAGAAGTTTGCCTGGCCCGATGGCGTGAGTCTGCTGCAATTTATGGAAACTGCGGGCATTCCCGCATCTGTATATTACGACCTGGATAAAGAGGATCAGGAGCTTGCCGCCGAGGTACGAGCTGGCGTGGAGTGTCAAATTTTACGTGATCCTGCAGGTCGCGTCTCCCAGCTGCTAATCCCCGTCAGCGAGGAGCTTCAGATCCACATATACCGCGATAAATTCGGCACTTTTAGATTCGTTTATACTCCGATAGTTTATGAGGAAAACAGCTACTCTTTAGGAATTCAGATCGAAAGCTCACCCTATCAAGATATCATCAAAGCTACGGGCAATGCGGCTTTAGCGAATGAGTTTATGCTTGTTTTTAAAAATGAGGTAAATTTTAAAAAGCTGCAAAAAGGCGATCGGCTCGTGATCCTATACGAGCAAAAAACGCGCCTTGGCAAACCTTTTGGCGGAGTAAATATCACCGCAGGAATGATCGAGGAAAATAAAAAGCCCAAATCGCTATATTTTTTCGATGATAAATACTACGACCGAAGCGGTAAAAAGGTCGAATCTTTTCTGCTGATTACACCGCTTGTTTATACTAGAATTTCATCGTATTTTACCCCTAAAAGATTTCATCCGATTTTAAAGCGATATCGCGCGCACTTAGGCGTAGATTATGCAGCCCCCAAAGGCACTAGAGTAAATGCTGCAGGGGCGGGCAAGATTAGCTTTGTAGGGCGTAAAAACGGCTACGGCAACACCGTAGAGATCAACCACGGCGGCGGTATCAGTACGCTTTATGCGCATCTTAGCGGCTTTGCTAGCGGCACAAAGGCAGGCGTTAGTGTCAAGCAAGGTCAGTTAATCGCCTACGTAGGCTCGACCGGGCTTAGTTCGGGACCGCATCTGCACTTCGGACTTTATAAAAATAAGCAGGCTATAGATCCGCTTAAGGTAGTCAAGATTGAAAAAACTAACGTTATAAGCGCCGAAGAGCTTAAATTTAAAGCTCTCGTCAAAGATATGGACGCCAGAATGGCTGCGGCTAAAGACGGCTCGAAAAACCCTGCTAAATTTGAAAACTACGAGTCGCTCATCACGATAAATTAAGGCTGAAAATGGAAAATAAAGAGCAGCTGGACGACGTCGAGGAAGCCAAAGCGCTTCTTGATGCGCACTTAGACGATACGCTTGAGCATGAGCTGAGTGCCGCCGATCTTACGGAGCATTTAAAAACTCTAAAGAAGCATGACGAAGAAAAATACGTAGAATTCTTAAAAAAGCTAGATCCTGAGGATCTTGCCGATGCTGCGCTTGAGATGCCCGAGCATATGCTCGAAGACGTCATCGAGACTCTGCCTCACGAAAAGATCGTCGAAGCGATCGAGGAGCTCGAAAGCGACGATCAGGCGGAGCTTTTGCAAAACATCGGCGAAATCGACGAGGACAAGGCCGAGCAGATTTTCTATGGGCTTGACGAGGAGGATCGCCACGACATCCTCACTATCTCTAAATACAAAGAGGACGAGGCGGGCGCGTATATGCAGACAGAGGTCTTTAGCGCGAGGCAGGATCAGACCCTGGGGCAGGCGGTCGAGATGCTGCGCGTTATGCGCGAAAAGGACGAGATCGAGAACGTCTTTCAGCTCTTCGTGCTCGATAAAAAGGGTCATCTGCTTACGAGCTTTTCGACGTCCGATCTGATTTTATACGATTTTTCGCTCACACTGGAAGAAATTTCACAAAAATTCGGCGCCGAAAACAAAATCCACTTTGCTACCGATACTGACAAGATCGACGACGTGATCAAAGATTTTGAGGAATTCGACCTTAACGTCATCCCCGTTGTCGATGCTAACGGCATACTCATCGGGCGTATCACTGCCGATGATATCCACGATCTCATCCAAGAGCGCGCCACCGAGCAAATTTACAACCTCGCGGGCGTCGATGACGAAGCGGAGGACGATGAGACTACGATCTTTAAGGCGGGACGCGCGCGCGCTGTGTGGCTAGCGGTAAATTTATGCACGGCAATCGTAAGTTCTACGATAATCGGGCTTTTTGACGCCACTATCGAAAAACTGGTCGCGCTCGCGGTGCTTATGCCAATAGTCGCCTCCATGGGCGGCAACACCGGCACGCAGGCGCTTACGGTAACCGTGCGCCGCCTGGCCTTGGGCGAGATAGCGTTTAAAGACAAAAAGCAGGTTCTCTTTCGCGAGATCACAATCGCTTTCATAAACGGCCTCATTTTTGCCACGCTGATGGGGTTTGTGGCGTATTTTTGGTTCGGCATTAAGCTTTTGGGGCTGGTGATTGCGATGTCGATGGTGCTAAATTTAACGCTTGCCGGGCTTTTCGGCGCCGTCATTCCGATCACGCTTAAAAAATTAAATATCGACCCCGCCGTCGGCAGCTCCGTGCTGCTTACCACAGTAACGGACATCGTGGGATTTTTCAGCTTTTTAGGACTTGCGACGTGGATACTTCTATAAAAAATTTTAAAATTTCCGAGCTTAAAAGCTCCAATTTTGTTAAACCATTTCGCTTGAGCTTCGAAATGGACGGCGTGGCGCGCGCGTGGGACTGCGTCAAGGTGCACGATAGCGTCTCGATTTTGCTTTATCATACGCAGCGCGACGCGCTTTTGCTCGTTAAGCAGTTTCGCCCCAGCGTGTGGTTTTATCAAGAGGAAAATTTAATAAATTCGCCCGAAAAGGGCTACACCTATGAGCTTTGCGCGGGCATTTTGGACAAGGGTATCAGCGAGGAGCAAACGGCGATCGAAGAGGTGCTCGAGGAGACGGGATACGCCGTGAAGGATCTGAAATTTATCACGAGCTACTACAGCGCCCTGGGCTTTGCGGCGAACCGTCAAATTTTATACTTCGCGTGCATCGACGAATCGATGAAGCTAGGTCGCGGCGGCGGCGTGGACGGCGAGAAGATCGAGCTTTTCTACCTGCCTGCGGCCAAGGCGCGAGAGTTTATGTTTGACGAAAAGATTGTGCGCGCGCCGGGGCTGATCCTAGCATTTCAGTGGTTTTTGAGCGAGTTTAAAG
>CAUVFI010000009.1:0-15978 GCA_963551055.1 uncultured Campylobacter sp.
TTAAATCGTCCAATTCCTCTCTAACCGTCATTTAATGCTCCTATATAAAAAAGTTATAAAAATACTTGACATTTATATAACTTTTGTTATATAATTAATGCAGAAAATTAAGAAAAATGGTTTTCTTTTTTCAGGACAAATTCGCTTGATTATATCAAATCTTTACGTAAAAGGAGTTAAAAAATGCGCAAGAGTATCGATTTCTACTCTATCGGAGATCGATTGGATCTGATGAGGAGACTTACCAATCAGAGCCTAAACGACGTGATGTCTTTTCTGGACACGTCTAAATTTATATATAAAAAAGTCCGCTTTGGCGAGAAGCTTATCCCTTTTGAGTGGGTTATGCGATTTGTCGAAAGATATGGCTTCAGTATGGATTGGATATACACCGGCGACGGCGAAATTTTTGAGCCGGTCCGCAGGCAGTTCGTAAGAGAAGAGAGTCCGTCGTGAGCGAAGTAAGTGAAATTTTAACAAGAGCGCGCTTCTTTGCCGGTGTTAAGACCGATGCAGAGCTTAGCATCCTTTTAAAAATTCCATACGGAACGCTAATCGGCTGGAAGACTAGGAAGAATATCCCGGAAAGCAGGATCGCGCAGATGGCGCTAATCCTCGGCATACGCCGAGATACTCTCATTCCTGCGAATAAAGAAATAGAAGTCCCACATTCGTGTGAAGGCTGCTGCGGCAGCCGCAATAACAAACCTTCAAATAAAACAAAAGCGCCCAAAGAGCCTGAATTAAAAGTGTCAAAGCGTTACGTCCTACTTAGCACCCTTAGCACCCCGGCGCAAAGAGCCGAGGTGGTGAGGCTTGATAACTCCCTCAAGCTCGGCGAGTTTTGCGAGCTGCTTCATACTTCGCGCCACCTCTACAACCGGGCGAAAGATGGACAATACCCCTTTCTACTCGAATGGGCGTATGCGCTTAAGGAAAATTTGCACGTCAATATCGATTGGCTCAAAAGCGGCGTCGGTCCGATCTACGAGATCGAATTTACTGAGGATATGAAAATTTTATAGGGGGCGGAGATGTTAGAGGTTTTGCTTGAGATGGGCTTTGCGGATTGGGCGGTAGCCCTACTTTGCCTTGCCCTTTTAGAGATTATCGGATACGCGCTTTACAAGCAGGGCGGCGGGCTATGAGAGAGTTTATGTCCCTAGAGTCCGCTTGCGCCACCTACGAAACCCCGCGCAAGGCCTTGCAAAACCTATCCTATTTCGACCGGAGGACCGGGCGCGACGATAGGTTTTATAGGCAAGACGGGCATCTCTATGTTAGACAAAACTACAAATGTCCCCACTTTGACGACATCGCAGAGCTATATTACAGAGCCTTGGAGTGCGCCGATAGCGAAAAAGAGATAGCCAAATTTATCTCGCGCCGCACCGGCAAAAACATCAATGCGGTTTATTTTTATTTCAGAAATTTCAAGTTCAAAAACCCGGACTTTGCTCGTATCGTAGCAAAGCTTCTAGGGATTTTTATAAGACAAAACAATCTATTCGCGGAAGTGGGATATTAACATGGAGAATAATATATTTCAAACGATAAGAGAGACGATCGACAAAGAGCAGTTTAGGGATTATATAAGCTCAAAATACGGTATAGAGTTTAAGGGCCGTACGGCTAACGGCTTCTGCCCTTTTCACGATCACGACCACGACACGCCGAGCCTCGGCGTCGCAAACGGCAAGAGCGGCGGAGCTTTCTTCCACTGCTTCGCTTGCGGAGCTAGCGGCGATATCGTGAGATTTACGGAGATGAAAGAGAGCATCCCTCCGCTTGATGCCGCCGCTGCTGTGTGCGAATACTTCGGCATTCCGCACAATATCAAAAAAGGTGAGCTCAGCGAGGAGCAAAAGGCGCAGATCGAGGCTAGAGCGAAGCTTTTGCAGGAGCAGAACGAAGTTCGCGCAAAAGCGGACGCCGCTAAGAGAGCCGCCGCCGAAAAAAGGATGCGAGCTCGTATTGCGTCCATCGCGCCAGAGCTTGTCTCAAATTTCGAGGCTATAAGACCGAAACTCATCGAAAACGGGCTTCGCGGAATTTTCGTAAACTACGAAGCCCCTACCTTTCTGACCTACTCCAAGGACGCGATAGGATATTCGCACGAGCACCAAAGCATAGCGATCATCATTCGCGACGAGCGAGGCATGCCGTTAAACATCAAATATAGAGAAAAATTTGCTTGGGATAGTAAGGCTCACGCCGTAAGCTCCGAGCGTATGAGCGGCAAGTGGATAGGCGAAAGCGGAGCGGGCGCTACGCCGTTTCCGATCAGATACTTCCTCGATAACCCGGACGATCGCGTCATCGTCTGCGAGGGCGAAAAAGACGCCCTAAATTTGATGAGCTTCAACGTAAACGCCCTAACTTTGGGAGGCGCGGGGAGCAGATGGGATGAGTATCTGGAGCTGCTGCGCGGTAAGGACGTCTATATCTGGTTCGACCACGACGAGGCGGGATATGAAAACGCGATCAAAAGATATTATGAAATCAAGCCCGTAGCGCGAAGCACCCATATCGTGCTATTTTATATGCTCGAAAAAGACCTGAATAAAAAATATGACATCAGCGATTGGCTCTACAACCATACCTCAAAGATCACAAATGACAATATGTTTGATCTGCTAGCGTTTAGCTGCTTCGAGCCGACAAACATCGTGATCGATGAGATTTGCGATTATTTTCCAAATTTGCGCGAGAAGCTGGCGCCCTTCCGACGCGGCAAGATCGTGCACTATTTCGATGAAATTTTTGACGAGTTTCTGCTAACCGATAAGAACGGCAACTGCGTCAATATATTCACCGTCAGAGGCGAGTTGGACGAACCCTACATCAATACTATCCTAAAAAACGCCAAGGCGCTCAAGAAGTCGGATAGCGATACCTACGAAAGGATCAAGAGAGCTTTCTTCGACGGCGCGCTCATAGGCGAGATCGCCCAAAAAGATTGGGATAAGTATAGCGCGACGTTTGACAAGCTACTTCAGATAAACAAGACCGTGCTTACGAATTACCACCAAACCCACATCGTAGATATGGTGGAGAGTTTTCTTGCTTCCGTAGAGAAGCTCGGATATCCTTTCGCGCAATATAAGGGAGAGCTGTATTTCTGGACGAAAACGCATTACGCTAGGGTCGATCTGCGTGTGCTAAATCACTTCCTGCAAGAGTATTGGATGCCGAGGGCTTGCGTGGACGTGAAGAAAAAGAGCGTGGATAACTCCACGAAGATCATTGAAAATTTACTTAACAAAGCCCACCCGCTCGATACGCTCAAGCGCGACGAGCAGAGGCGGGTTATAAATTTAACCAACGGCACAATCTTTATTTCCAAATACGGGAATATCACCTTTAAATCGCGCCACGAAAAGGGTGACGGCGCGCTTAATATTTTGGATTTTGCATACGATAAAAACGCCGCTTGCCCGAAATGGAATAGATTTCTACGCCAAATTTTAGCGGACAAAGACGACATCAAGACCTTGATGGAGTTTATCGGATACTGCTTTCTGCCGAGCCACGAATTCGAAAGCTTTCTGTTTTTATATGGCAAAAGCGGCGCGAACGGCAAGAGCGTTATTCTGGACACTATTCGCAACTTTTTTGGCGAAGATAACGTCTCAAGCCTCCAGCTTCAGCAGTTTGAGGGACACCAGCTTTACGGGCTTAGCAATAAGCTCATCAATATCGGAACCGAGATCGACAAGAACGGCACCGACAAAGGGCAACTTGCAAATTTAAAGGCTCTTGTGTCTACGAAGGACAGTATTATGATAAATCCAAAAAATGAGAAGCCTTTTAACCTTTTGCCGAACGAAAAGCCCAAACTCGCCTTTTCGGGAAACGCCAAGCCTAAGCAGGGTGTGGATAACGCAACGCTTCGCAGGATGGTACTTATTAGCTTCGATAAAGAGATCAAAGACGGGCAAAAGATTAGAGGGCTTAGCGACCGCTTTAACGACGAGATGGCTGGGATTTTCAACCTTGCTCTTTCCGGGCTTATGAGGCTCGTAAAGCAGGGTAAATTTACCCGCTCCAAGCGAATGCTAAGCGAGCTTGAGGAGTATAGGGACGACGTCAATCCTATGAGGGCTTTTGTAAGAGATGCCGTCATCCCCGATGAAAACTATTTCGTGCCGAATAAATACCTCTATATCCTCTACAAGACATACATCGAGGACAAGGGCGGCACTCCGCAGAAAGAGAAAAATTTCTATGCAAATTTTATAGATGAGTGCACAATAAATAATATCAAGGTTACCCGCGGAAGAAGACGGATGCCATATCCTTTAGCGGGGCTAAGCGGCGATAGGCCTCATTGCGTATTTGGTATTAGAGCGAATGAAAATTTGGATTTCAACAAAATCAACGTGGACGGCAGTTTTATAGAAATCGGCGCCCTAAGCGAATATCAAATCGGGGAAGCAAGAAGCGATGAAGAGTAAATTTGTCCCACGATACGGGCCTTTGTCCCTCTATCGTCCCACTATTTTAATCCGATGTCGGGACAGCAAAGCAGCGCTAAAATCGGCTCTAGGGGCTCGTCGTCCCAGTGTCCCACCATTTTCGCTTATATATTCATATATTTTTATTACTGAATTTAAACTTAATCTGCCTCTGATTTTTAAATTTTTTTCTATCGATTATATAGGGAAAATGATGGGACAGAAAGAAACCTTAAAGAAGCAAACAACGTTTTTTAGGTTATTAACCCTTGTCCCACGATTTGCAATCTTAAAGGGACAGCCACGCCGCAAACGTCCACTATGCGGGATTTTGAGTGGGTCAGCATTTTTCGGCGATAGTGGGACAGCTGGGACAGAAGCGAAAGAGAGGGTGCGAGAGTGGAGGCTATGAACGAAATTCAGCAAAAAGCCTTTGACATCTATATCCAAAGCGCGAGCCTAGAGAACGACTTTACTCCTATATCGGAGCGGGCTTTAGCCAAAAAGCTTCACGATATGGGGCTAAAAAGCTCTATGAGCGCGATAGGTAGATGGAAAAAGAAATTCGGCTGGGCGCAGTCCCTGCAAAACAAAGTTACCTTGGCTATGAGTGAGGATAAACCCGTAAGAGATATGCTTCGCAACTCCAGTCTCAAGGCTGTAGTGGAAAACACCAAAGTAGATATTGAGCGAAACGACGTGCTTATGGCTAGCTCATATCAATTTTTCGAGAGCGAGGCGCGCGAAATTTTAGAGAAAAAACGAAACGGAGAGATCATTTCAAGAGAGGAGAGAGAGACGATGAAATTTATAGCTACGCTTAGCACTACTCGCAAAGATAAGATGCTGGATCGTATGGCGCTTATGCCGCGCGACGCCGTGAGCGCGGATGAAATTTTATCGCGATTTAGCGCGATTTCGTTGGAGGTGGAAGATGACGCGATCGATATTGAGCCATCTGAAGCAAGCAACGATTAGCGCGCTCTTTGCGCTCCTGATGATCGCCATATACGCATTAGCGCAAAATTTATTTTAAGGAGAGAGATATGGAAAATTTAGAACTTGCATTATGGATCATCGTGATTTTAGGAGGCGTCCTTACGGCAACCGCCGGCATCGCAACGCTAGTCTTAAGGAAAAATCATGAGTAGCCATACATATATACCGCGCATTTATATCTGCTCGCCATATACGGCCGTGGCTAGTAGGCGCGAAGCAAGACGTATAGCGATCAGGGCACTGGAGGAAGCCGACGAGTTTTTTGACAGCAAAGGGCTAGCCGTAGAACTCTTTTCGCCCGTGCTCGCAAACTCGGTGCAGTATGCGGATAGAAGCTACGACGAGATTATGAAAATTTGCTTTATGCAGATCGACACGTGCGGAGAGATTTTTATCCCTAGCGCTAAGACCTGCGATCTATCTTTGATCGCAGGCTCAAAAGGCATAGGGTTAGAGATAGAATACGCAACCGCGAGAGGATACAAAATTCACAACGACGAAGCCCTCCGCAGAGAAAAATTTTATCAAAATTTAAAAGGAGAGAAAAAATGAGTAGCCCCGACCGAGAAAAAGAGCGTGAGCTTTTGCGCAAGATAGACGGACCTGCAGAAAAGCGCGACAAAAAAAGTGCGCTCGCAGAACAAATCCACAGACGACTGCTTGAGCTAAATTTAAAGCAGTTGAGGAAAATTTTAAAAAGGATCGAAAAATGAATGAAATCTTGTTATTAATATACTTGGCGGATCTGTCGGATAAAATGTATCCGCTATTGTTGGGTAGCTTCTGCATCCTTTTAGCAGGCATAATGTTGTGGTTTGGCGGCATTCAATTCGACGACGATACGAGCGCGCGAATGGTAAAAACCGCGAGGTGCATTATTAAAATATCGATAGTCGTCACGGTTTTTGCTTTTCTATACCCGCCCAAAAACACCCTTTATATCGCCGCTAGCGCAAAAACAGGGCAGATAGGGATAGAAAAATTGCAAGGTAGCAATACTTTAGAAAAGGCCATCAAGCTACTGAATAAAAAGCTAGATGAAGCTTTAGCGGAGGAAAAGAAATGACAGAATATCAAAAACCAAAAGAAGCGTCGTCCGTGCTCGGACGTTTTGAAAACGGCGGCATCACAGCTGGAGTCGCCGCCGAAAACCAAAGGCTGCTGACGCAAAAAGAGGCTTCGATTATGCTGGGCTATTCCGAGAACAGCAATATTCTCGCCAAAATGCGAATGCCAAAAAACAAAGGGAAGTGGAAATTTATGCCGCGCTTCATAATATTCAACGGCGAAGCCCGCTATCCCCTTGATTGGCTCAACGAGGATATTAAAAAGCTAAAAGAGGGGTGCTAACCCTTGCGAAAAGCAGGACGGAGTATTAATGAGAGCGTTAAAAGATCATAAGCGGACAAGGTTCATGTTTTTGACGACAGCATCGCTCGGTATAGTCGAAATAAGGACAGGCGCAATGTATTACTTTCTCGCCGCGGATAGTTACCTTGACCTCGTTCTTATACCCTCCATAAGCGGAGTATACCAACGGGCAGTTTCTAGAAAAGGTTTCGGTTTTCAAGCCATTTTCTATATCGCGGATTTTTTGCGGCAGAATAAATTTTACCGCAAACACATAACCTCCGAAAACGCCGAGACAGAAAGCCGCAGCTCCGGAGCCGAAAATGTTTTTTAAAATATCTAAAAATTCCATACGGAATTATATCTAAATTTAAGGAGAAAAGGTGCTTTGGATCTTTTATTTTTTAATGGGTTTTGGCATGGGAACAATCGTTACGGAAGGCTATCTCGGATATAGGCGTATGAAAAAGGATAAGGGCTTATGATCTCGCGGCGTCCGCTAAGCCCGTGCGAGCGTTAGAATATCATAAGCGGACAAGGTTCGTGCGTTGTTTCGCGAAACGCGCGTAAGGGCTTTTAAATTTAGATTTCTGTAAAATTAAAGTAAATTTTGAAGGATAAACAATGGATAAACATATAAAAATAACGGAAGATATGATAAAAGAAGCTTTTAAGGAAAAAAGCATATCTGCATTTAATGTTGGAGTTATCTCAGAGGCAATACATATAGCCAATGAAAAATATAATAAACAGGATATACGAACGAGGGAGATTTTAGATTTCTTAGCCACTATAAAGGACGAGTTTTGGGATTTAGAAAACAAAATGCCACCGAAGCAAATATGGGATATGCTTGCTAAAAAAATTTTAGAGTATTTGAAAAATAGCGTAATAGTTCTAGGATATGATGTTGTCAATCAAGAAAAAGCTGTGGCATATGGCAGGGTCGCACGGCAAATAAAACTTGATACAGATCCTTTGTATTCAAACTACTACCTTATAGAAGAGGAGTTAAAAAATAAAATCTCATCTATAGTGGGGTATCTAGTAAAGCCGTCATCTCCTCAAGGGGCTGATAGATATATATATTTTGCCGACAAGGACAGCGAACTTTTATATGTGCTAGAGTGGCATTTTGACGCCGACTATGGAAAAGAGCAAAACATAGTTAAGCGCGTATGTAAAGAACTAAATATCACGCAAAGAGAGCTGGCGGAGAGGATGGATATTCCCGAAAGCACGGTTGCAAGGTGGAAAGGCGGCGACCTGCCGAGACTTGCCGAGCTGTATCTAAATGCTTTGCTTGAGAATATCGAACTCAAATCAAAGCTAGAAACAATCAAAAAAGCCCACGAAATCGTATCAAATCTATAAGGAGAACGAAAATTTCGTTACCCTTTATTTTCATTTTTGGAAGTTTATTTTAGCTATTTTTTCAAAAATGAATAAAAACCCTTGACAAACTTTCAATAATAATATATAATTCGCTTAAAATATTTCAAAAATGAAAGGTTTTAAGATGAATTCTTTATTCACACAACTAAGCCCGCAAGTTGAAATTCTAAATTTCCAAACATTCACTTCTGAATACGTGGCTCAACGTTATGGCGTAAGCAAACAAACCATTATCGACCACAAACGCAACCACGCAGACGAAATCGTCGAGGATATTCACTTCATCTACGAGCTAGCTGACACTAAAGGCGGCAGACAAGAAATCCTAAAATGGACGCTCCGCGGCATAATAAAACTCGGGATGTTTATTCGTAGCGAAAAGGCTAAGGGTTTTAGACTATGGGCGGAGCAGGAGCTCGAAAAAGCGATTTTGAAGCAGGTGCGGGATTATGCCGCTATACGCAAACAAAATTTAGTTTACGAGGGTGAAATCTCAAATCTGAAAGCGGATGCCGAGCTTGAGGCCAAGAAATACGGCAGAAAGCTCGCCTACTATAAAGGCGAGACCACAAAAGCGAAAAATGCGCTCGCCTCATATCGCGCCAAGCGTACCGCTCGCGCGGGCTTTCCCGCTCGCATAAACGGCGCCGAGCTATCGGCGCTTAATAAGGAGCTAACGGACGTAAAACACGAAGCGATCTCTAATATGTCCGAGGTCTTTCGCCTAAGAGGAGAGATAGAGGATCTAGCGGGCGAGCTAGCCTTAGCTAACGGAACCATAGCCTCTCAAAAAGAATATATCGCCCGTCTTAGCTCTGCCGTGGTGCAAGCAAGCATCGAGCAAGCGCAGGCCCCTATAGCTATGCGGCATGAGCTTGAGCTTTTGCAATCGGATCTTGCCTGCTTGCAAAACAAGCTTTCCGCCGCTATGTCGAAGTTAAAAGAGCAAAGCGAAGGAAATAAACTTTATCTAAAGGACGAGCGATGAAAAGCATAGGCGGACGGGTTTTTCCTAGCGAGGAAGTAGAGATGCTTAGCAAGAAGCAAGAAGCGCAGCTACGAGAATTAGAGCTCTCTTTTAAAGAGGCCTATGGCATAAATTTCGATATGGATAAGGTTTTAGATAAACTTTTATATCTTGATGCTCTCTACCCGGGCTATGCGAAAGAGCACTTCAATCCTTTAGGACTGCTTGAAATTTACGGCAGATATTTTAAAAAGAATAGCCCTTGCAAAAGACGCAAGCGCGCCCGTCGTAAAAATAAAGCTAAAAGAAGCGCTGCGTCCGTCGTCATAAACGGCGGGAATATTCAGATAGGAGGTGGAAGCGTGCAGAATAACGGGAAAGGCTCAATACCCAATGGGAAGTAAGAGCTTAGATCATATGGCGCGAAAAGGATGCGATCAAACGCGGACAGCTTAAGCTATTAAGTCGTCCAAATAATCCGCCCACCACTGTAATACCCGCAAATGCTCCCTCGAGTTGAAGTCCCTAAAATACGCTTTATCCACTTCATTACCGGGCGTATGCAGCAACACTTCATCAATGATACGCTTTTCAAACATTGCCCGCTCGCCGTCGGTTGCCCGAATAGCAAAGGTTGCAAACATCGAGCGAAAGCCGTGCGCGTGCAGATCGGCTATACCCAAGCGCTTCAGCGTTTTGAGCAGCGTGCCGTCCGAGATAGACCAGCCGCTACGCACGGAATAGGTGCTCGATTTGAAAACTATCCCCTCCGTGCTTATTTCTTTTTGGCGCTCTAAAATTTGTTTTGCCTGTCTCGGTAGCGGCAGGCGCGCATTTACCCCCGTTTTATTGTCGGCCTCTCTAAAATACACGAAATCCCCGTCTATTCTATCCCAACAAAGCTCTCTGATCTGATGCGGACGTTGTGCCATAATCAGATTGAAAAAGAATAAATTTTTAATCGTCTGATCTATATGAGCGTTTTTTACGATTTCTATAATCTCTTTTAAACGCTTTGGATCCGTTATCGCTTTTCTGTGCTCTACTTTCTTCTTTGGATAAATTTCGCCCATATCACTGACAATCTCGTAGATAAACGATATATCGCCCGCCGCGTTTTGGGCGCGGGCGAATTTAAGCACATCGCGCAAGATCGGTATTATCTTTTTAGCACTTGCAAAATTTACACCCTTGGTGGCCGCGATCACTTCCTTGGTGCCTATCTCATCTATCGGCATATTGCCTAGAGGCTGCAGCAGATGTTTATTTACACGATTTATCATTTTACGGCGGGATTGCCTTATTTTCTCGCTATCCTCGGGCAGAATTTTAATATCCAGCCACGCGCAGAAAATATCTTTTAGCTTCTGCTTTTGCAGCTCGTCGCTCGCGCCCGATTTACGCAAGCCCATCGCTTTTTCTCTGGCTTCTGCAAGGCTTATATCATCGAAACTTCCTAGCGTCGTGTAGCCTCTTTTTGTGCGTAGCTTGTAGTATCTGTTGCCGTTTGCGAAACAGACTAGATACAGCGCGCACGTGCTATCGATAGAATACGCCTTGAGTTTGCCGCTGCCCTCAAATTTTAATTTCTTAACCTGCGTCGCGGTTAAAATTTTAGCCATTTTATACCCTTGTTATACAAAAAGTTATACATTTTTTGCGTAAATTATTATAAACTGGTATAAATTAATCTAAATTGAAAATAGCTCTAAAACGCCTTGATATCGGTAATCTGTAAATGGTTATACATTGATATAAATGGATATAAAAATGAGTAATGGTGACCCACAGGAGATTTGAACTCCTGTTACCGGCGTGAGAGGCCAGCGTCCTAACCACTAGACGAGTGGGCCGCGAAATTAAAAATAAGATGATAGCGAAGTGTATATAAATTTTTGATTAAATTATATATTTTCAACAAAAATAATGCAAAATAAAATTTTCGCCGAAAACTTAAAGCTTTTTGGCATAGCCGTAAATCTTGGTGCTCTAGAGAGTCCGATATGCCGCCCATTCTAGATGGCACATAAATAAGTTCCGTCGTTGCAGCCATAGACCAAATCGATATCATAAAAGCTTGCTGCGCCTTGCTATCAGCATCAAAAACGCCAATAATTTTATCGCGCTGATTTAAAGCAGGTGATAAGAAGCCATTTAGCATACCTTTTATTTGGCTTCTAGGCTTTTTAGATACTCATATACTCTTTTATCCTCATTTTTCCTTGCCCAATCCGATGGAGTTACGCTTTGGTTATGAGAACATCTAGCTTTTGGATCGGCGCCTCTTTCTACTAGATATTTTACGATTTCTAGACTATGAGAACTTGCCGCATAATTTACCATGGAGCAGCCATCCCTATCCTTTGCTTTAAAATTTCCGCCGTATTTTTCCAAAAGCTTTACGAGCCTAAAACTCTTCTCATCGTCGTGTTGGCTTCCGAATACGCTCATCATCATTGCGTTATCGGTCAGTCTTTTTGCGCACTCTAGCATCGCGCGAAGCGAATTTTCGCTACCTAACATTACCGCCATTTCGATGGGAGTGGTATTTTCATGACCTTTAAAATTCGGATCGCCGCCCATTTCGCAGTATTTTTTAGCATCTTCGGCGTTGTCTGAATATGCCGTTTTGTGAAGCAACGTTTGTATCTCATCCGCACTCAAACTCTCTTCAGTCTTAGGCGTAACGAAAAAGTTTTTGTCGTAAATCTCCTTTAATGAATTTGTACCGTAGTATTTACCCGGCTCGTCTTTAAAAATCAAATTTATACCATTTAAATCCGTAAGTTCTATAGAGTCGTTTGTTTTTAAATTTATTATCTTGTTAAAGTTAAAAACTAAATCATCCTTTTTAACCCCGCTATCAAAGATTAAAAAGTGACTAAACTCGTAAGGAAATTCGTTTTTGTATTCAGGGTTTGACGCCGGATTTATCCTAGAATCGCCGATTTCTATCTTATCATGCCCCCATCTTTTGCCGAATATAAATATATTTGTACCCCAGCTTTTTGAAACTTTATCATCGTTCTCGCCCATTACGAAGATATCGTTTCCCCATGGGTCTTCCACATCGCTTCTGCCGCCAGTCAAAATATAGACGTTGTTATTTCCGGGGCAAATTATAGAGTGCCTCGTATCGCTTTTGGCTATAATGATTTCGTCTGCGTTTTGGTTGCAGCGAGAATTTATATCCCAATATATGGTTTTGCTAAAATTTAAACTCACGTCTTCTAATACGGTGGTATCAAATCCTTGCGTCACTAAAATCTTTTTAGGAAAATATCCTTTCGCTTGCCCGTCTTTGATAAATTTTTCCAAGCTTTGAAAGTCGGTTATATTGCCTCCAAAACAGCCGCCAACCACCAAAAACAATATAACGATAAATCTCATACTCGCTCCCCTTTTCGAGATAAAATTTTAAAAATTATACAAAATTTGTAAGTAAAATTTACTAAAAACAGCTCAAATTTAAAAATCAAAAATAAGCGTTTTTAATGCTTATAGTAATGGCACTTGGATAGTTATAAATTTTAAGCTGCTCCGCTGCTTTTAAATTTAAAAAGTTAAATCCATTTTAAACAGAATTTGCGTAAAATCCCATTTCAAAAACGTATTACGCGAGCGGCGGCGGCAAATTCAAGCATCATAACGGCGATACCAGATTAAAGTCTCCATAGCGGCGATGGACATAAAACATCGCGGCGGTGCTAGGCTAATCGTCGCGGCGCGCCGGACATAGCCCTCGCACGCCAAGCATGAAGCGTTCGTAACGGAGCTAAATTTAAAGCCCGCGAGGCGATAATCAAAGCAGCGCCAGCCGCTCATCTGCGCAGTGCAAGCAGCGAACCGCACATTAAAATTTAAAGGTATAAAATGAACGAAGATTTTCAAAGAGCGAAGCTGCAAGGCACGCTCGGCGCGCTCTGCCTACTGGTCGCAAGCGTAGCGTATTCTATAAAAGGCGAGATCGCGTACCTGGATTCTCAAATCTTAGTGTGGATTTTTGCCTTCACATTCCTTTACCACGCGCTTAAAAACATCCAAAATATCACGGGCCCGCAGGTTTTTATAATCTTCAAATACGCTTACAGCATTGCGCTTGCGGCGCTACTATATTTTTCAGCCATTTATATACTCAGAAGATGTGATTGTAATAGGCTGCAAATATACGTGCCGTATTTGATATTTGCGGTTACAATCGCTTGGATAGTTATAAATTTTAAGTTGCGCGCCGCTACCGGATGCAGGCTTTTTGCCGTATATGCCGCACTACTAATCGTTGATGTCGCCGCAGACATCATCCACGGCATGATGTTCAAAATACCGGCCCCCGCCGCTATAACGATGGGCGTCATAAATTGCATGGAACTGCTAAATTTAATCTTAAAGCCGTTGGCGTCCGTAGTGCTACTTCTTGCGTGGCTTAATATAAAAACCTCCGCCGAAGCAAAGGGTCTATGGAGCCAGACGGAGAGATAAAATTTGCTCGCATTTATACCGCGCGGAGTTTAAATTTAGTCTGCGCCGGGGCGCTTGCAGAGATAAAATTTCGTGCCCATACGTGCTGTTTTGGCAAAGACACGACCTCCAAAACTCGCCCGCTTGATTATCTACGCAACGTAAGCCATGCGCTACATCGACGCGACCCTCGACAAGATCAAACAAATATGAAATTTAAGCAAATGCCGCTTTATACGATTATAAGGCCCCTTCGCCGCACTCGTAGCCGAAAATTTTAATCCCCGTATCGCTCTGCTCGTAGCGCAGCGCGGGGATTTTTTGCAGTAGATTTTTTAGCTTTTCCAGATCGTTTTTCCTCCCGCCGTCGAAGGCTCGCGGCACCCACACCCACGCGATCTCGTCGTATGCAAATGAACCTACAGAAAAACTAGCTCGCTTTGAGCCCGCCTCCCATTTGGAGGAGTTTTTGATCGCGTAGAAGTTCGGATAGAGGATTTTTTTAATGATAAAGCATTTGCAAAATTTAAAATCCGCGAAAAACTCAGCCCACGTCGCATCCTCGGTAAAATAGCCCTTTGCGCGCAGGCGCTTTTTCTCTTTGCGCAGCCTAATCGGCTCATAAAACCTCTGCCAAGCCCTTGCGCAGGCATCCATAAACGCTAGCATACGGGCAAAGTAAATTTTAAAAAGTGCCTTAAAAAGCTCCATCTACTTCTCGATCTGCGATTTTAGCGACTTATCGATTGCGATCTCGTTTGAGTTTATGTCGATCGTTTGAAGCGCCTTGTCCTGGAAGATAAATCCGACCTCCTTCGCGCCGAAGCTCTTGGCGATCGCCTCCAGCGTGTCGGTCGCGGATTTATGGATCTTGCCGCCAAGATCGTTGATAATTTTTAACGAGAGCTGCTTGACCTCGTCCTTAGCATCGTCGATGAGGTGGTTTTTATCGCTTTCATCGAAGCTTGCGCCGAATAGCCCGTTTAGCGAATCGGGCAGCAAAAACGGCAGCAGCTTGGCGTTTTTCTCGTCGTAAATTTTCATATCTTTGATCGAGTATTTGTATTTGCATGGCGGCATCTTGATCTCGTAGCGATCCTCGCCCTGCGGCAGTATCGCAAACTCTGGGCTTAGCAGGTCGTAAACGAACTCGATCTCAAACTCGAAGATGATGGCGATCTGCTTTTTCGTCATCAGCGGCGAGACGAGCGAGCCCAGTAGCCCGCTGCCTACGTTTTGCTTGCGCGTGACGATCTCTTTGGAGTAAATTTTAAAAACGCTCAGCTCGCCGATACTTTTAAGCCGCGTGATGTCGGTGGCGATCTGCGGCTTGCCAGCCTGCTCGCCGCTTTTGCGCATCTTAAAAAACATAAAAACCAAGATGCAAAATATCACTAAATTTAGAAGAAAAGCAAAATTTTCCAAATTTCATCCTTTAAAATTTTATCGGTATTTTAGCAAAATACGGCGCCGATTTGTAGTGCAATTGAAATTTTACGATTTTGCGGCAAGAAATTTTAAAATCGCAAAAGAAATTTTAAAGAAGCGAGCCGCGATTATAAAATTTAACGCGGACGCAGTCCGCCCTGCTAGCGTCGTCGGGGTTAGGTGGGGTTTGTGGGCGAGCAGAGCAATGCGGCGCTGCGGGGTAGCGCCGCCTCCGCGAGAAGTGTGACCTCGCAATTCAAGCCCTATTCCCGCCCCAAGAGAAATATACCAAGAGCTAAAAATACTCAAAAAATTTAACGTGGCGAAATCTCTATAAATTTGTTCTACAAATTTAGCTTACTAAGGCTTAAGTCTTTTGAAATTTTATCGATATAAATTTTAAGCAAGTGTACGTATTATGTATAATACGTAAGGGGGCGGCGCTCAGAGTTGCGAGGCGCACCCGCCCCCTTACTAACCCCCACCCGCGCGACGCTAGAAGTGCGAGCTACGCTCGCGCTAATTTTACGATTTAAATTACGACACGCAGAATTTTATGCTTATGTTTCATTAAAATTAAACTCAGGCGTAGCCTGCACCGCTAGCGTCGTCGGGGGATGGGTGGGGCTTGGGGCGGGAAGGGGAGCGACCTCGCAATTCAAGCCCCCTCCCCGCCCCAATAGAAATACACCAAAGATTAAAATACCCACGCAAAGTATTTCGGCGTGGCGGGTATAAGGCGGATGTAAATTTAAAATTTACCCGCTGCAAGCCGCGATCGGATGCAAGCGAGTAAATTTTGAAATTTCAGGCAAATTCACGAGCGAAAATAAATTTTAAAAACTCCCGCGAAATTTTATAAAATCTCCCTAAAATCATACCCTGCGTTTTTGAGCGCCCAGGCGATGTCCTCTTGATGAGCCT
>CAUVFI010000010.1:0-14199 GCA_963551055.1 uncultured Campylobacter sp.
CGATCGGGGTGTTGCTATCGAGATAGGCGGAAATGATGGATTCCAGGATCATATCGCGTTTATTCGTTTTCACTTTTAGCACTCTTTCGGTAAGATTGCCAGTATTATACAACATTGAGTGGCAGGATGTCAAGGTTTTTATATAAATTTTATAAAATTTTAGCAATCAAGTCCTGAGTTTGCTAAATTTTAACTATGATTTTTTGGGCTGAGCGTGATTCTTGGAATTCTTGGAATTCTTGGAATTCTTGGAATTCTTGGAATTTATCGCGGTGCCATCGCGGTAAATTTTATCGTGCTTTTCGTATCTTTAAACATAAATTTTACTACACAGCCGATTTAGAGCTTCGTCGTATACGCTAGATAAATTCTATTTTTGTAATAATGGCAAATTGGCAGTATAGCTGCAAATTCCGTAGTTACCAGCTAAAATTTTGTCATTCGCTGTAAATATGGAGCTAAATGCCAAAAAAAAACGTAAAATTCCCGCCGAAATGGCGCGTAAGTTAGACGAAAGTGCTAGGCAAGTAAGCGGCGCAAGAACTCGCAAAGCTCAAAATTTCACTCGCTGGCGCAAATTTAAATATACTTTAACGAATAGAAGTGTAAAATACGCCTCAAATTTCAACGATCAAGGGTTTTTATGCTAAAAGACATCTTCCTTTTCGGCGGTTTAATTTCTTACGACCACACTTTTATCTACCTTTTTTACTTCTTTTTGGTCGTCGCTATCATCGTAGCCGTCGCGCTTTGTTCCACTCGCTCGCTTCAGCTTGTGCCACACGGCATGCAAAATATCGCCGAAGCCTACTTAAGCGGCGTACTAACGATCGGTAAGGACGCGATGGGCAGCGAGGAACAAGCCAAAAAATATCTTCCGCTAATCGCAACATTGGGATTTGTGATATTTTTTAGTAACGTTATCGGCTTGGTACCGGGCTTTGAGTCGCCGAGCGCGAGTTTAAATTTAACCCTTTCACTTACGCTTTGCGTTTGGTTGTATTACCATTTTGAGGGCGTTCGCGAGCATGGCGTGATCAACTACCTAAAGCACTTTATGGGGCCGGTGAAAATCCTAGCTCCGTTTATGTTCGTCATAGAGATCGTCTCGCATTTTTCGCGCGTCGTATCGCTTTCTTTCCGACTTTTCGGTAATATCAAAGGCGACGATACCTTCCTGCTCGTTATGCTTACTCTCGCTCCTGCGCTAATACCGATGGTGCCGTTCGCGCTGCTTACTTTTATGGCGATTTTGCAGACTTTTATTTTCATGGTTTTAAGCTACGTTTATTTAGCGGGCGCCGTGATCGTCGATGAGCATTAATTTTAAGCGAAATTTCTTATACTTCCTCGTGGGTGCGTCGTTCGGATTGATCTTCGTCGGCGCATTCGTCTTTTTTGCCTATCCGTCATTTTATTTTTTGGGGTTAAAATTCCTCTTCATCTGCACCGCTCCGGGCGTGATATGCGTCATCATCACCTGCTTGATGGTCGATGTTTTCGACCTTAAAGAAAAGCTCCTTAGCAGCGGCGAATAGAAATCTATCCGATTAAATTTTAAAATTTAGCCGCGCCGTGCGCCGCCGCAAGCGAGTATTAAAGCAAAAAATTGTAAAATTACGCGAAATTTTTATTCTAAAAGGTTAAGTTTATGTTTGAAACCGTGATCGGCCTAGAGGTACACTGCCAGCTAAATACCAAAACCAAAATTTTCTGCTCCTGCCCCACGAGCTTCGGCGACGAGGCGAATTCGCACGTCTGCCCGACTTGCTTGGCGCTCCCGGGCGCTCTTCCCGTGCTAAACGAGGAAGCGGTTAAAAAAGCTATCAGCTTCGGCACCGCCGTCAATGCGACGATCAATCGCAAGTCGGTATTCGACCGCAAAAACTACTTCTATCCCGACCTTCCCAAGGCGTATCAAATTTCGCAGTGGACGATCCCGATCGTAGAGCACGGCGAGCTTTTTATAGTCGCGGATGGACAGAGCAAGCGCATCGGCATTACGCGCGCGCACCTAGAGGAGGATGCAGGCAAAAATAATCACGAAAGCTCGCGCAGCCTAGTCGATCTGAACCGCGCCGGCACGCCGCTTTTGGAGATCGTAAGCGAGCCCGATATGCGCTCTGCGGACGAGGCGGTCGCGTATCTAAAAAAACTCCACAGCATTTTGCGCTTTTTAAATATCAGCGACGCGAACATGCAAGAAGGCTCGTTTCGCTGCGACGTAAACGTCAGCATCCGTCCGCAAGGCGAGCAAAAGCTCTACACGCGCGTGGAGATTAAAAATTTAAACTCCTTTAAATTTATCCAAAAGGCGATCGAGTTTGAGATCGAGCGTCAGATTGAAGCGTGGCAGGACGGCAAATATGATCAAGAGGTCGTGCAAGAAACGCGCCTTTTTGATACCGCTAAGCTTATCACTAAGCCAATGCGTAGCAAAGAAGACAGCGCCGAGTACCGCTACTTCCCAGACCCCGACCTGCTAACCGTGATCGTGGATGACGAGATGCTGGCTGTTGCGCAGCAGATCCCCGAGCTGCCGGATCAAAAAAAGGCTCGTTACGTCCGCGAGCTGGGCGTTAAAGAGAAGGATGCCGAGATCATAATCTCAACCTACGAAAACGCGCGATTTTTTGAGGATCTGATCACGGCGGGGCACGAGCCAAAACTTTGCGTCAGCTGGCTTACTGTCGAGCTTGCGGGCAGGCTCAAAAACGGCGTTACGATTGAGGATTCGCCCGTAGGTAGCGCGAAGATGAATGAGCTTTTAAGCGCGATCGAAGGCGGCGCAGTGTCGCAAAAGGCCGCCAAAGAGGTGCTTGATTATCTAATGGAGCACGACGAGGCCGTAAGCTCGGTCATCGATAAGCTAGGCTTGAGGCAGGTAAGCGACGACGGCGCGATTTTGGAGATCATAGCGCGCGTGATGAGCCAAAACGAGGACAAGGTCGCGGACTATCGCGGCGGCAAGGACAAGCTATTCGGCTTCTTCGTAGGCCAAGTGATGAAAGAGGGCAAGGGCGCGTTTAACCCCGCGAAGGTGAACGAGCTTTTGAAACAGAAGCTAAGCTGATTTCGCAGCTTTTGCGGCGAATTAATGCGGCGCGGCGTATGCGATAGATGAAGCTCTTAGAGATAAAATTTTAAATCTGCTCGCAGCGTTTTGCTTCGAGCTAAAGCTTTAACGCGCCAATGACGAAGGCTTTTGCGTGTTATATTTCATTCGACGCGATCTTGGTGGCTACCCGCTCTGTCTCGCGCACGTTTTGTTCTTTTGAGTTCGTTTTTTCTCGTGCGGGCTGTTTGCATCAAGTGTCGGTCTGCGACGGAGGGGTTTAAGAAGCGCGTCCGTTAGGAATTTTACTCACGGCTACCGTCAAAGCGCGGCAAAGCTTGCAGGGAATGCGTAAAATTACTCTGCCTGAGGTAGCAAAAATGGCAACTCGGGTGCGCGGATAGGATCGAATACGCAGGGTTAAATTTGAGTGGCAAGCCAATGTGTAGGCTAAATTTAATCAATCGCTGCGTCGGATGCGCGTGCCCCAAACCTTGTGCCAAACGATAACGTGGCGAGCGAGCGCAGATCATCTAGGTCCAAAGTGCGTCTTGATAGATTTAAGCGGGTTTAAAAGCGCAATTTGCACTTAAGCGTCTGAATAAAATTTTTAAAAATTTGATTTGCCGTAGCGATGCGTGAGTGAAATTTAAAACGTATAATGGAGTTTCAAAATCCTCATTCGTTCACTGCCGCGCTTTTTGTGAAAGTGTTTTTGACGGAAGAGCAAAACCTTAAAAGTATGAAATTTTAGTAAGGTAAATTTTAAAAAAAGTGAAGTTTTGGCTGAGTAAATTTCAAAAGCGCAAAATTTTAATGAGACGAAATTTTGACGAGATGAAATTTCAAAAAGTGAATTTTAAAGCGTAGCTTCGGCTATCATTTGCACAGGCTCATGTCGGCGTTTTTGGGCTAAATTTTCAAAGAGCGGGAATTTCAATAGAATGAAATTTGAAAAACCGCAAATTTGCGAATAAATTTTTAAAAAGGAACATAATGAAAATCGCGGTTATAGGCGCTGGCAAATGGGGTAGCGCGCTTTTTGATGCGCTTAGCGTGAAAAACGAATGCGTCATCACTTCGCGCACGCCAAGGCAAATTCCGCATTTTGTAAGCGTGAGCGAAGCGCTGGAATGCGAAGCGCTCGTTTTCGCGCTCGCAGCGCAGCAAACCGCGCAGTGGCTGGATCAAAATTTCACCTACAAAAATCAAAAAATTCTAGTCGCTTCCAAGGGCATTGACGTGGCTAGCGGCAGGTTTTTAAACGAAATTTTTGAAGCGTACGTTGCACGCGGCAATCTTGCTTATCTATCAGGTCCTTCGTTTGCCACCGAAGTCATGCAGAAGCTGCCTTGCGCGCTCGTCGTAAGCTCGTGTAACGAAAATCTAGCCGAACTTTTCGCAAGCACCTTCCCTGCCTACATCAAAACCTACACTAGTGGCGATATCATTGGCGCAGAGGTGTGTGGCGCGTATAAAAACGTCATTGCCATCGCTAGCGGCGTTTGCGATGGACTTGAGCTCGGAAATAACGCTAGAGCGAGCTTGATCGCTCGCGGCATCGTAGAGATCGCGCGTTTCGGCAAGTTTTTCGGCGCGCGAGACGAGACCTTTTTGGGCTTAAGCGGCGTGGGCGATCTGTTTTTGACCGCCTCGAGCGCGCTATCGCGAAACTACCGCGTGGGACTAGGGCTTGCGCGCGGCAAGAAGCTGGATGAAATTTTAAGCGAACTGGGCGAGGTCGCCGAGGGCGTGGCTACGACCGAAGCGGTCGTAAATATCGCGACAAAGCACAAGATCTACGCTCCGATCGCTACCGAGGTCGCGCAAATTCTGCGTGGCAAGGACGTAAGGGCGAGCCTAAAGGACCTGCTACGCAAAAAATGAGCCGTACGACGGAATTCTCTCGCTAAATTTTAGCGGTAAATTCGGCTTGCATAGTTTTGATTTATCCGCTATGTTTGTGAAATTTAGTTGCTGGTTTGCGGATTTTGGTCGTTGTTTGTTTGGATATGTCTACGAGGCTTTGTCTGATAATTTTATGGGCTTGATTTTCGCTTTGCTGCTTCGCGCATCTGATACGATGCAAAATCACAGCAAAATGGCGCTTGTATATCTTGTATATTATGTGGCGTAGCGGCTTTGATTTGAAATTTAGCTTTAAGCTTGAGCGCGAAATTTTAAAGCAAGGTCGTAAAATTTTAAAAAGAGGCTAAATTTTAAAACATTTAAGATGGATCGCAGGTAATTTAGAAGCGCTACTGCTTCGTTCTGCTTGCAGCCGTCGGTGGTTGGCGGCGGAGAGTGGAGCGGACTGCTCGTCCGCGACTGGGTAGGTCAAAATATTTGATGTGTCAGATTTAAAAATTAAGGCTTTTCCTTAGACGAGGTGGAAAGGCGTAAATTTTGAAAATATTCAAGACAGATGATGTGTATTTTCGATAAATTTTTAGTGCTTGCAAAGGAGCGGACTATTCGTCTGCGACTGCGGCGAGTTAAAATTTTACAGAATATCGGTGTATTATAAATTTTAATACAAGAGCCAAGGCGAAGTATTTTATAGAAACATTTTGCTTCGCAAAAATGCCATGCTTGTTTTGAGATGATTTTTGGGGTTGTGCAGCGAAAATTTTGCGTAGGCTAGACGGAGTAGTCTGCCGAGCAAAATTTTAGCAAACTCCACAAAAAGCGCTCAAAAGGCAAGCCGCAAAGATAAAAGAGGAGAAGATGGAAAAATACGAAGGCTACAATCTCAGGTTCAAAGACGCTCTCGTCGGCGTACAGTTTCTATTCGTCGCGTTTGGCGCGCTCGTGCTCGTGCCGATATTAACGGGGCTTGATACGTCCGTGGCACTGTTTACGGCGGGCATCGGCACGCTACTGTTTCAGCTCATCACGCGCAAACACGTCCCGCCGATCTTTCTCGCATCTAGTTTCGCGTTCATCGCGCCGCTAAGCTTTGGCGTGAAGGAGTGGGGCATCGCCGCGACGATGAGCGGAGTGATCGCGGCAGGACTTTTTTACGTGGTTTTAAGCCTGCTTATTAGGTTAAAAGGCGAGGGCTTTTTACATAAAATTTTACCGCCCGTAGTCGTCGGTCCCGTCATCATGACGATCGGCCTCATCCTCTCGCCCGCAGCCGTAAATATGGTCATGGGCAAGGGCAAAGAGGCGCTCTATACGCAAGGCCAGTCGCTTACTATCGCGCTCATCTCGCTCTCAGCGGTTATCGTCGTTATGATGTTTGGCCGCGGCATGCTGCGCCTCGTGCCGATACTTTGCGGCATCGCGGCAGGATACTGCGCGTCGCTGTTTGTCGGCATCGTGGATTTTACGCCGATTTTAAATGCGCCGTGGTTTGTGCTGCCGCATTTCACCGCGCCGGTTTTCAAGCTCGAAGCCGTGATCTACATGGTGCCTATCGCGATTGCGCCCGCGATTGAGCACATCGGCGATATGCTTGCGATCAGCAACGTCACGAAGGAAAATTTCCTAAAAAACCCGGGGCTTAAAAGCACGCTGCTTGGCGACGGGCTCGCGACGTCGCTGGCAGGCTGCTTCGGCGGCCCGCCAAACACCACCTACTCCGAGGTCACGGGCGCGGTTAGCATCACGAAGGCTTATAATCCCGCTATCATGACCTTTGCCGCGCTTACGGCGATACTGCTAGCTTTCGTGGGCAAGCTCGGCGCTGCTCTCTCCACGATCCCCGCTCCCGTCATCGGCGGTATTATGTTGCTGCTTTTCGGTATCATCGCTAGCGTGGGCATGGAGACTCTGATCAAAAACGACGTGGATCTAGCCGAGCCGCGCAATATGATCATCGTCGCGCTCATCTTCGTGTGCGCGATCGGCGGCATGGTGCTGGATTTTGGCGCGATGAGCTTTAGCGGCGTAGGACTTGGCGCGCTCATCGGTATCACGCTAAATTTGGTGCTGCCAAAGACCAAACATTTTGACGGATACTAAGTTAAATTTGCGCGGAGCTTGCGTAGTTTCGCGCAAATGCGGGTAAATTTGAGCTAAAATTTCGGCGTCAAATTTACCCGTATCTTTCGCCGCCAAATTTACCGCACTCTAAATTTTAAAATTTCACCCGCAAACGCTTTTAAATTTCTAACGTTTTAAACCGGCAAGATATATAATTGCCTTATGAAAAAGACGAATAATTTAAGCAAATTTGATAAAAAGGCGCTAAGGCTGCTATTTGCGGTACTTTTCGTGCCGCTCTTCGTCTCGCTCGTTTTTATCTATGAGTTATCGGTGTATGATAGCTCGCGCGATCTGCCCGCAGGCGCGCAAAAGATCGGCAGCAGTGATTATTATAATATCGGCGGCAAAATTTACCTACGCTCTTGGAATCTCGCTCCCTACGAGCTAGAGGGCGACGCGGATGCGGCGAGTTTTCGCGCGCTTGATACCGGCAGATACTCCTATACAAATGTCGGTATGGACGCTAGTAGCGTGTTTTGCGGCGCTCGCAAGATGTCGGGGTTGGATCCCGCGCGCACGCAAAAGATCGGCTCTCGCTACTACAGCGACGGACGCGTGAGCTACTTCTGCTCGGACGTCACGCAGCGTACGGGCGGCGCGATAAGCTACATTTACAAGGTATTTTTCCATGCGTTCGGGCTCTCCAAATGGCCGCAGGAATATAACTATCCATACGCTAGACTTGATACTAGCGCGCCCATCTCGCCGCTGACCGAGAGCCCTTACGTCGCCACGGACGGCGAGCGGGTATTTTACGAAGGTAAAATTTTAGCGGGTGCGGATGCAAAAAATCTAAAGCAGATAAGGCTAAAAATCATATACGAAGACGGCTCCGATTCGCCCGCGCACTTTCGCCCGGTCGATCGGTGGCTAAGCGACGGACGCAGCGTTTATGCGGACGGCGAGAGGCTAAATTTCACGCCTAGCGAGCAGATGTATCTCGTGGAGCCAAACGCCGGTATAGAGTTTCTTTTTGATCCCGCTACGGGCGCGGTGTTTATGGATGGCGAGAGGTTCGAGGCTGCAAACGAGCCCTATACGCCGCTAAATTTTCGCTCCGGCCACCAGGAATACATGCTGTTTGCGAGCAAAAAAGGCATATTTTATCTAAGCAAGGATAAAATTTTAAATCGTCCGCGTGGCAGCGGTATCGAGGGCTGGCTCAAGGACGCATTTTGGTACGTTTATTATAAATTTGGCGGAGATGGCAGTAGGCTAAGCGCGCTAAAAAGGGCGGGAGATAATCCGTTTAAAGGCGCCGTGCGGCAGATATCGGAGAAGCTTTTTAAGGACGACGCGGGATTTTATTATCTAAATTTTTACTCGCATAGCGTTTACGTCACGGGTCGCAGCGGCAGGCATCTGGATAAGCGGACAAATTTCATCGAGCTGCGAAAAATCACGCTGGATGTGCATGATGAAAACGTAATGGCGCAGATCGCGGACGAGGCGGCGCGAAACCCCGAAATGTCGCAGAAGGTCTTTATCGCGCAGGACGTGGAGTATGAAAACGGCGCGGCTTTTTATATGTATTGCCTCGCGGCGGTTTTATTGCTCGGAGCTTGGATTTACAGCTACCTTAGAAAACGCAGCTTGCGACGCGGCTAAATTTAGCGGTGCGGCGGAAGATAAATTTAGAGCGAGACAAAAATACCGATGTCGTGTTATCCAGCACACCCTTGGCTAAAGAAGGTAAATTTTAAGAGCGGGACGGCACGGCGGAGCGGTAAATTTAGATAGTATTGCGGTTGCCGGCACGACAATGCGGCAAATTTATGGGCGCTGCGATTATGGGTACGGCAGTGCGGCGGCAGGATGCGATTGAACGTGTGTCAAAGTTTGCCGACGCCGAGTTGCCGGTTCGTCGGCGTGCAGTAAGCTAGCTAGATAGTGCGAGACGAAATGACAGCGCAGCGAAATAGCGGCGGCTTTTGCGTCGTTAAATCGCGCTATCGATTTTGATTAAAATTTTGCAAATATGTAGATAAGGTTTTGGCTAAGATTTGCAAAACACCGCAAATGCGGTGTTTTATTCTAAACTGCCTTTGCTGCTTATCTAAATTTAAGGGGTAAGAATATAAACTTCAAGTACTCATAGCCTGTAAAAATAGAATTTCTAGCGCTGTGTAAATTTCCTCCACTGGAGTTTGAAACGCCGTTTTTCAAATCCTCGATCGCCTGCTCTACGCGTGTAAATTTCCTCCACTGGAGTTTGAAACAAAGGCTGGCTCGCCAAGAAAGCTACCAAAAAATGCGTGTAAATTCTCTCCGATGGAGTTTGAAACGCCAACTGTGCTCGGTATTCGTAACGTTTGAAGTTGTATAAATTCTCTCCGCTGGAGTTTGAAACCTACAGATTTTAAACCTTAAGTCCCTAAAAATTGGCGCTCAAAGCACTGTTACATTTTACTTGGCCTTGATTTATGCTCCGCCTGATAAAATTTATGCTAAAAAAATACATTATTGACGATTCCAGCTTGGATCTTAGCGGATTTAAATTTTTGTCGTGTTTTTAAAATCAATCATACTGAATCCAAAGCCCAGCTGTCTAATAAATTTTAAATTTGCCGGGCGTTAAAGAGTAAATTATATCGACGTTTTGTTCTAGCTCTCGATATAGGTTTTGAGTTTGCGGCCGATTTTTGGGTGTTTTAGCTTTTTGATCGCCGAGCTTTCGATCTGGCGGACGCGCTCGCGAGTGATATTGAGCTCTTTGCCGATCTCTTCAAGCGTGCGGTCGCTCTCGTCGTCAAGCAGTCCGAATCGCATGCGGATCACCGTGCGCTCGCGATCGTTGAGCTGTTCTAAGATATCGTCGATCTGCTCTTTAAGATCGGATTTTAAAATTTGCTCGATCGGCGAAACCGAGCTTTTGTCCTCGACGAAATCGCCGAATTTACCGTCATCCTCGTTTCCGATCGGCGCTTCCAGGCTGATCGGCTCCTTTGTGATTTTGATGACCTGCTTTACCTTATCGACGCTAAGGCCTACTTCTTGCGCGATTACGTTGATGTCAGGCTCTTTGCCGCCTTCTTGCATATATTTGCGCGTGATTTTATTAATTCGATTTATCGTCTCGATCATATGGATCGGGATGCGGATCGTGCGGGCCTGATCGGCGATGGCGCGCGATATCGCCTGGCGGATCCACCACGTTGCATATGTCGAAAATTTATAGCCGCGCTTGTATTCAAATTTATCCACCGCCTTCATAAGCCCGATATTGCCCTCCTGGATGAGGTCTAAAAACGGCAGCCCGCGGTTAGTGTAGCGCTTGGCGATGGAGACGACCAGGCGCAGGTTGGACTTCGCCATGCGCGCCTTTGCGTTATCGCTGATGCGCTTGCCGCGCTTGATCTGCTCTAAAATTTCTTTCAGCCGCTCGGGCTCGAGATTAAAGCTTTTTTTGCTCGCCTCTTTTGTCAAAAAGAGCTTTTTTATATCGACGTAGGTCGAGACCATCGTAGCTTCCGGCACGCGCGCGATGATGTCGTCTTTGCTAAGTCTCGTGATCTCTTTTAGAATTTTTTTGTGATTTTCGCGCAGTTCGGCGCTAAACATCGGCAGCTTGTATTCTAGGCGCTTGAGCTCCTTTTCGAAGCCCTCGTCGCTTTTTAGCGCGGTCTCCATCGATTTTACGATCTCGGTGATGAGCTTGCTAGTTGGCCCCAGATCCATGAGCTTTTCTTTTAAAATTTTCTTTTTAAACGCCAAGTTCAGCTTCGATAAAATTCCCTTGCTCTGCTTAATCGCCTCGGCGTTTTTCTCGGCAAATTTCATCCAGTCCTTTTTGGCTTTTTCAAGAGCCTTGAAGCTTTCGATGACCTTTAGAGCGCGCTTATCGTTCTTTTTAGAGCGCTTTTGCTTCGCCTCGTCCTCATCCGTGCCCTCCTCCTCATCATCGTAATCATCCTCCGACAACTCCTCTTCGTCCTCATCTTCACCCTCCTCGTCGCTGTCGTCAAAGCTCTTGAAAAGCTCCTTTACGCGGCGCTCGCGGTTGATAAGCGGCTCTTTATAGTCTAAAATGAAGTCTATTAAGTACGGCACCGAGCAAAACGCGTCGATGATGATGTCCTCGCCGAGCTCGATTTTTTTGCTGATCTCGATCTCCTCTTCTTTGGTCAGCAGCGGGATCTGCCCCATTTCGCGCAGATACATCCGCACCGGGCTGTCCGAACGGCTCCACTCCAAAAGCTCGACGTCGCTAGATAGGTCAAACTCCTCGTCCCAGCCCTCGTCCAGCAGCTTTTTTTGCGTGGCTTCTTTGAGTTTTGCGTCCTCTAAATTTTTAATTTTGGAGATTTCTGCGGCGGAGATCAACTCGACGTCAAATTTTTTCGTAAGCGCTTCGACCTTCTTAACGGCCGTCGCGGTGGGAGCTTTGTCGAAAAATTTTATCAGCCTTTCGTAGGTGATGTAGCTTTTTTGATTTTCGTCGAAGAACTGCTCGATGGGCGTTAAGGCGTCTTTTGGGCTCGCCATAAAATCTCCTTGTGTCGTTGTGTATTTGGTTTTGGAAAATCGGATTATACCGAAACGCTCTTTATTTTTGCTTATATACGGCGCGAACCATCTAAATTTAATGATTTTTCAAATTCTAGAAATTAGGCTAAATTTTAAAATTTAGGTTATATTTTTAGCTAAATTTAAGATCGCTCGCTAAAATTCTGCGTTCGCAAGACGAAAATTAGCGAGCCAAAAAATCCGCTTCCTTTGCGCTGTCGCTTTAAAATTTAACGCTTCCGCACTTTCTATTTCTGCGGCTTTGCGTTTAAATTTAGCCCTAAATTTAAACGAGGAATTCCGCCCTCGTATCGGAGCGATTGAGCGGATTTTAATAAATTTGTCGGTAAAATCGCGCATCTATTTTAAAATTTAAGGCGGAAATATGACAAAAGTATGGAAATTCGGCGATGATATCGACACCGATATTATTATCGCGGCACGCTACCTAAATACATCCGACGCGGCGGTGCTTGCGACGCATATCATGGAGGATGCGGACAGGGATTTTTCGTCCAAAATAGCTCGCGGCGACATCATCGTAGCGGGGAAAAATTTCGGCTGCGGCAGCTCGCGAGAGCACGCTCCGATGGCGCTTAAGGCCGCCGGAATTTCATGTGTGATCGCAAAAAACTTCGCTAGGATTTTTTATCGAAACAGCTTCAACACGGGCTTTTTGATCCTCGAATGCGACGAGACGGATAAGATCGCGCAGGGCGACGAGCTTAGCATCGATCTAAAGGGCGGCGTAATTAAAAATTTAACTCAAAAAACTGAGTATAAATTCGCCGCGATACCGGAGTTTATGCAAAAGCTCCTCGATGCCGGCGGAGCGATAAATTACGCAAAAACAAAGATAAACTTGTAAGGAATTCGGATGAAAAAATACGACGTATGCGTGATAAAAGGCGATGGAATCGGCCCTGAGATCATCGAAGAGGCGATCAAGGTGCTCGATGCCGTAAGCCATAAATTTAATTTCGAGCTAAATTTTGACTACCGCTTAATGGGCGGCGCGGCAATCGACATTATGGGCGTTCCGCTTCCGGATGAGACGCTAAATGCCGCTAAATCAAGCGATGCGGTGCTTTTTGGTGCGATCGGCGGCGCTAAATGGGATAGCTTGCCGCGTGAACTGCGACCTGAAAGCGGGCTACTGAAAATCCGCAAAGAGCTTGGAGCGTTTGCAAACCTGCGCCCTGCGATGATTTTTGATGAGCTGATAAACGCTTCGACGCTAAAGCCTGAGATCATCAAAGGCGTCGATATAATGGTGGTGCGCGAGCTTACGGGCGGGATTTATTTCGGGCAGCCGCGCGTTAAAAACGAAAAGGACGCGCTAAATACGATGTGCTACAACGTCTCTGAGATCGAGCGCGTGGCTAAGGTCGCCTTTGAGGCTGCGCTTTTGCGAAACAAAAAGATAACGCTCGTGGATAAGGCTAACGTACTTGAAACAAGCCAGCTGTGGCGCGAGGTCGTAAGCGAGCTAGCCAAAAATTATGCGGGGATAAATTTAGAATTTATGTACGTAGATAACGCCGCTATGCAGCTCGTGCGGGCGCCTGCGCAGTTTGATGTGATTTTGACGGAAAATTTGTTCGGCGATATTTTAAGCGACGAGGCGAGTATGATCTGCGGCTCGATCGGGCTGCTTCCGAGTGCGAGTATCGGCGGCAAGGTGGGAATTTACGAGCCGATCCACGGCAGCGCGCCCGATATCGCGGGGCAGGGTATCGCAAACCCGATCGCTACGATTTTAAGCGCTGCGATGATGCTAAAATACGCATTCGGCGAAAATGAAGCCGCAGCTGCGATCGAGCTTGCCGTGCGCGCCGTGCTTCGCGACGGTTACCGAACCAAGGACATCGCGCAGTACGATGCCAAAGAGATCTGCTCGACCGCAGAGATCGGCTCGATCATCGCGGATTACGCGGCTAAGGCTTAGGAGCCAGCTTTGAATGGCGCACTAGCATACGCTATGGAGCTTGAGAAAAAAGGCGATATCTACGGCGCAATGCGGATTTGTCGCGGTATTTTACGCGATAATCCGCAAGATGGCGATGCGGCGGTGCTTTTTGCGCGGCTAAATTTAAATCACCGGGTAAGCTCGGGCATCAATATGGCGATGCTGGAGCGCTTTTTAAGCGTTGATGCGCGCAAACAAGCAGAATTTAAGAGGTGGCTAATTGATGTATGAAAATGAACTAGAAGATATCATCGAAGCAGTAAATAAGATGAAAGCACAAAAGCGCGTGCAAGATTTGGCGGTGCAGCAAGAGGGGGCTGTGAATGCAAACGGCGCTGAAGCAGAAGCGCAGGCTTCGCAGGATGCTTTAAGCCCCGCTTCTTTTGCGCCAGATCCCATTGCATCTGGCGCCTTAAATTCCACATCTGCACCGGATATCGCTTCATCAAACGCGCAAAATTTCACTTCCTTAGATACTAAAAATTCCACTTCGCGCTTTGTTTCATCGGACGCTTTAAATTCCGCCCTAGATCGTTATCGTTCAAGTTCCATGTCGAGTAATAGCTCTGTGCCTAGCGGCGCAGAGTTCGCAGCGGACACTATTTTAAAAAAATCTGCTGTAAAAGATGAAAATTTTACTTTTTCAGGCGAGGAGAATTTTAAAAATTCTGATCTT
>CAUVFI010000011.1:0-13981 GCA_963551055.1 uncultured Campylobacter sp.
CCGGCACGCCCCAGTATCCTAGCGTCTGCCCGAAATCCTCGTCGTGGCGCGGAATCCCGTAGTATTTGCCCGCCATATCGTTAAGCCCGCCGAAGCCGACGGTCGAGTTGATCAAAAACCGCTTTGTCTCGTCCCAAGAATTTTCAAATTTGCCCTGCAACAGGTTGTTTACGAGTCTCATCGGATATAAAATATTATAGAAAAAATTTGAAAACGCGCCCTGAATCGGATCGGGCATTACGTAATCGTAACTGCTGGCTACGGGGGTTAGTATATATGAGTAAAATACGTCGTTGAAGCTCGTCATAACGCGGTTATAGCCGCTAAGCGGATCGAAAACCTCACGTTGCGCGAACTCCTCGTCAAAACCATCCGTATCGCTAGGCGCTACGTCTTGCTTTTGCGAGCAACCGCAAAATGCCAATGCAGCGGCTAAGAATATAATTTTTATAAATTTCAAATTGTGACCCTTCTTTATAAATCAAAGTGGCGATTTTACAAGTTTAAAGAAATTTTGTCAATAAAGGTAAAATTTCATATAGAATTTCCCTCTTTATAGCGCAGAATAAAGCCTACAGCTCTTTAAGAAATATATCAGAGGATATATTATAAAATCACGCGAAAGTAAATAAGAAAGGATGAAAATGGACGCAAAATTTGCTTTGGAATTCCTGCTTGGCAACAAAGCATCGCTTTTAGCCAAACACATTAAGCTGCTTAAGGCCGTAGATGAGACTAAAAGTATTACAAAGGCCGCAGAGATCGTAGGAGTGTCGTATAAAAACGGCTGGGATGCGCTAAATTTAATCAACAACGCGAGCAAAAAGCCCCTCATCGTCCGCACTCAAGGTACTAAGAAAAATAGCGGCTCCGAGCTTACCCCTTACGCTCACAAGCTGATTCGCGCTTATGATGCTATCAGCCACGCGGGTGAGACATTTTTGAGTGAAATTTTAAAGCTTGACGAGATTACAGAAGAGAGCCTTTTAAGCTTAGAGAAGATCGGTATGAAGCTTTCTGCGCGCAATCAGCTAAGTGTTGAGATTACGGATATTCAAACAGGCGCTGTAAATTCTCAAATCACGGCTAAACTCGCAGGTGGCGAAATTTTATGCGCGACGGTAACCGTAGAGAGCGAAAAAAATTTAGGGCTAAAGGTGGGCAAGGATGCGCTGTTTTTATTCAAGGCTCCAAGCGTCATCATTGCCAAAGGAGCCTCGGAGAAGCTAAAACTTAGTACGGCGAATCAAATCAAGGGCACGATTAGCGAGGTCAAAATCGGCGCGGTAAACGCAGAGATCTGTCTAGGCACAAGCTCGCATCAAAACATCACCGCGATCATCACGCGAGAATCTGCCACCGCGATGGCTCTAGGAGTAGGAGATGAAGTAACGGCGATCATCGAGCCTAGCGAGATCATTATTGGCGCGTAATAGGGTGAAATTGGGTGCGCAAAATTTTAAAATTTAAGGCGTAAATTTAAAATTTTAGATACAATTCAATTCTCGGTGAGAGCCGAAACGAAAGGCATAAAATGAAGTTGAAAGCAGTGCTTTTAGGAATTTTAATCGCAGGCGCGCTTAGCGCAGGCGAGGTCAGCGTCGCAGCCGCTGCGAACACGACGTATGCGTTTGACGAGATCAAGGCGGAATTTGCCAAGCTGCATCCGCAAACTACGCTAAACGTGAGCTTGGGCGCCAGCGGTGCGCTTAGCACGCAGATCAAAAACGGCGCGCCGTTTGATATTTTTATGGCGGCGGATATGAAATTTGCAGACGATCTGCATAAAGAGGGCTTTGCGACGGCGCCTGCCAAAACCTACGCAAAGGGTAAGGTCGCGATGTTTAGCGTGCGCGGCGTAGATCTTAGCAAAGGGCTTGAAGCTTTAAAAGACCCTAGCGTAAAAACGATTTCCATAGCAAATCCAAAGACCGCTCCTTACGGCACCGCAAGCGTACAGGCCTTCCAAAAAGCGGGAGTTTACGATGAGATTAAAGGTAAAATCGTAGAAGCAAAATCGATCGGCGAGGCTCTTTCGCAAGCGCTTAAAGCTTCCGACGTCGGCTTTATCGCCGCTAGCGCGATGTATGCGCCTAAGATGGCGAAGGACGGCTGCAACGACAAGCCTTGTAAAGAGGGCGAAAATTTCGTCTTGGTCGATACCAACCTCTACGAGCCGATAGCTCAAGGCATGGTCGTGCTAAACCGCGCCAAAGACAATGCCGAAGCCAAGGCGTTTTATGATTTTATCCTAAGCGATAAGGGCAGGGCGATCTTTGCTAAATACGGATACGAGTTTTAATGATTAGAGCGAGAATCAACGAAATTTTACAAAAAGACGGCATCCATTCTGTAGGATTTATCGCGGGCGGCATCAAGCTACGTGGCGTATTTCTGCAGCTAAGTAGCGAGCTTAAGGTGGGTAGCGAAGTTTACGTGGGCTTTAAAAGCACCGATGTGCTTTTATCTCGCGAAGCCCTAAGTGGTGTATCTAGCGAAAATGAAATTCACGGCAAGATTATGAGCCTAAGCTTAGGTGAAATTCTATGCACGCTCAGGTTTGAAGGCAAGATAAGCTTTGATGTGCTCATTAGCGCGCATTCTGCGCAGGAGCTTGCTTTACGCGAGGGCGACGAGGTTTTCGCATACGTTAGCGCCACTGCGATATATATAGAAAAATATGATAACGATTGATTGTAAGAAAAAAATCAGTGATGATTTCTCGATTGATGCTCGCTTAGAGATTAACAAAGGCTCGTTTGTGTGCCTATATGGGCGCAGCGGCAGCGGTAAGACTACACTGCTACGCATTTTAGCGGGATTTTTGCGCGCAGATAGTGGTAGCATAAAAGACGGCGATCGTGTGCTGCAAGAAGGCAATGAATTCTTAAGTGCGGGCAAGCGCAGGATCGGCTTTTTATTTCAAGACTACGCACTTTTTGAAAACATGAGCGTGACGGGCAATCTACTTTTTGCCAGAAACGATCCGCAAAAAGCTGCGATGTTGCTTGAAATTTTAGAGCTTAGCGAGTTTGCAAAATCCGGTGTCGAGGGTCTTAGCGGCGGACAGAAGCAGCGCGTGGCACTTGCTCGCGCACTGATGCAAGAACCTGAAATTTTGCTACTTGACGAGCCGCTTTCGGCGCTTGATTTTACGATGCGTGAAAAAATCCAAGAGTATCTGCTAAAGATCCACGAGCAGTTTCATCAGACCGTGATTTTGGTAAGCCACGACGTAAGCGAGATTTATAGGCTTTGCAAGCGAGTTTATGAGATGAAGGACGGCAGGATCGTCCGCACCGGTACGCCGGAGGAAATTTTCCTTAAAACAAACGGCTCTCAGAAGTTTTCTTTCGCGGGCAAGATTGTCGATTTGCAAGCACGCGACGGGGTCAAAGTGGCTGTCGTAGCGATCGGCAGCCAGCTGTGCGAAGTGGTGCTAAGCAATGCAGAAGCCGATGGCTTGCAAGTAGGCGATGAGGTCAAAGCGGGTGCCAAAGCCTTTAATATCACTCTGCGTAAAATTTAAACTTGCAGACAAGCTTTTAGGTGCGCCTAAGTAGGAAACTTCAACTAGATTAGAGATTTAAATACAGGCTTTTATGGAATTTTACGTGGAATTTAGACGAGGAATTTTGCAAAATTTTAGCTGGATTTGCCCGTAAAATACGGTGAGATTTTAAAATTTTATTCGCATCGCGTTTAGATTGTTCAGAAATGCAAAAATTTAAACGCAGGCTAGAGTAAAACCGCAATGCAAGACTAGATAGCGTGGGGGCTAAGCTTTAAATTTTAGATTTTGTGCAGGTAGGCGCCGTTAAATTCCTTCTTCTAATTTATTGATTGGTGCGGTGGGTTTATTTTTAAATTTGGCGACTTTTGATTTGCTTTTTTGGCAGGAGTTGCACGAATTCTATCGCGCAATCTTGGTAAAAATTTAATGTAAAGCTTCGCAAAAACTTAAATTTTTAGATTTGGAATTTTGCCTGGATTTTGTGGCTTTGAAATTTGAAAAGCTCTAACGGCTCGAAGCTTGCGTAGGATTTAGCGTAAAATTTTAAACGTACTGGCTATGGCCAAATTTGCGATTAAAGCGAAATTCGCGATGCGTTAAGACCCGTGATTCATTTGCGTGCTAAACTCGCTTAATAAGAGCTGCGGCAAAATTTCATTAACCGGGTCTTTTGGGTTTATACGAAATTTTAAAATTTCGTTTTGTCAGGCTCAATGTAATTCCACTAAGTTGTTCAGAGAATGCCGTTTGGCTATATCTTGCGTGAAATTTGCGCTCAGATAAATCCTGCCCGCTTAAGTTTTAAAGCCTAGTGAAGCTTTTTGAAATTTAGCTCAGCAAAATCGTGGTCTTAAAAATTTGCCGGCTTGGGTAGAGCTTAAAAGCTCAGCAGGATTTGCACGCTTGAAGGAATTTATTAGCCAAGCACTTTTATAAATTCCGCTCGCTTTAGCTTGCACGGAATTTTCAAAATTTCATTTTCAAAGCCTTATGACTATGAGGTTTGCGTAAATTCTATCTAGCTTTGCCTCTAAATTTTAAAGTAGGGCTAGGCTTTTAAGATTTTATAGTTTGGGCCCAGCGGCTCGGCTCGGAGGATAAATGTTTGAAATTCTAAAGGGGCTCGATTACACGCCGTTTCTCGTTTCATTAAAGCTTGCCAGCTTGACGACGCTCGCGTTGTTTATCATCTGCGTGCCGCTTGCGTTTTTTATGGCGAGAAAAAATTTCCGCGGCAAAAGCGTGATCGAATCGATCATCTCGCTTCCGCTGGTGCTGCCGCCATCGGTGCTAGGCTTTTACCTACTCGTTTTTTTATCGCCGTATTCGGTGCTAGGGGAGTTTTTTGACAAACACTTCGGACTTCGGCTCGTATTTAATTTCAGCGGGCTTGTGATCGCGAGCTGTATCTACTCGCTGCCGTTTATGTTTTCGCCGCTGGTTTCGGGCTTTCGCTCGCTTCCGCGCTCGCTTTTTTGGGCGTGCGATTCGCTCGGCAAGGGCTATTTTTCCAAGCTTTTTCGCGTCGCGTTGCCCGCGATACGCCACTCCCTGCTTAGCGCTTTAGTGATCTGCTTTGCGCATACGATGGGCGAGTTCGGCGTCGTGTTGATGATCGGCGGCAGCGTGAGCGAGCAGACCAAGGTTGCCTCCATTGCGATTTATGAAGCGACTGAGACGCTCGATTTTGCGCAGGCTCACGCATATTCGGCGCTGATGCTACTCTTTAGCTTTGCGGTACTTTTGATTATGCATTTTTTGGGCGCAAAGGGCGCGAAAATACAAGCTTAAATCGGCTTTAAAACGAAATTTGCTAAAATCCCGCAAAATTTGGAATTTGGCATGAAAAACAAAAAAGACTTTGTTACCGAAAGATTTAACGCCGCCTTGATTATAGGCGCTGCGTTGCTTACGCTTGTAGTAGTTTGCGAGATTAGCTTTTTGCGCACTAGGATCGCTACGCAGCTTGATTTGCGGACGCGCACGGCGATTACTTTACTTAAAAATACCGACGAGTCGCTTTTTAGCGAGCTTGAAATTCTAAAAGAAACTATCCTTTCTTTGGACGCAAGGCACGAAGCTGCACAAAGCGAGCTTTATGCGGATTTGATCCATAATGTCGTAAAATCTTCTCATAGATTTGACGCTATTTTTTATCTGCGTACCCACGGTGCGGAACAGGAGAGCTTGGCGCATTTTTCATCGGATGCGCGTATTTCGGATCTTGGCGAGATACGGCTTGCGGATATCGCAAGCGAGCTAAAAAAGGATGAATGGGTATCGCGCTATATGATGATGGATGGGGCGTGGCGGTATTTTTTAATCAAGCGCGTAAACGCTGATTCATATCTGCTAGGTTTTGCCAACACCGCTAGGCCGATTGCCAGGCTCTCTTCGCTGGGAGATATTTTGGTCTTTAACGCCGAAGGTAAATTTTTTAACGCTCCTGGCAGCGTAACCGATATATTAGGGCAGGATTTTGATTTTTCGCGCCTAGGCGAAGTGGTAAGCTTTGAAGACGAATCTGGGCTAAGCTTTGCATATCTTGCGAAATTTGGGGATAATTTCGTAATGGCTCGCGAACGAGCCGGCTATTTTTTAGGCGCGGACGATTTTATCGTCGTAGCGCTGGCAGTAGCGATTTTAGCTTATTTAATCCTTCTAATTTCAAATTTTACGTTTTTAAAAAAGCGCGTTTTTATCCCGCTAGCGGCAGTTCAAAACGCGTTGCGCCAAGGGGATTATCACTCCAAAATTCGCGATATAGAAGCGCTAAATCCGCTAAGTTCCGTCTTAGAAATTTCTAAATCCATAGACGAGGTTTTGAAGTCTAATCTGCGCCACGGAGATTTTAGCCTCAGCTTTAAAGATGCGCTAAAATACAGCTCCCTTTCAGTGCTTAGCATCGATAACGTCGCAGGCACGATCGAAAGCGCTAGCAACGGCGCACGCGAGCTTTACGGCGATGACGTCGTAGGACGGAATATATTCGCACTGCAAGCAGGCTCGTTTTACGATCACGCCTATCAAACCCAGCGCGCAAACTATGTCAAAGAAAACTATGTCGTAACCCGCCAAGAAACCAAAAATGGTGTCAAAGACCTCTATGTTAAAAAATCTTATATTCGTGACGGAAGTAAAATTTCAACCCTTTTTGTGGTACTGGATGCGTCAAAATATCGCAGATTTTACGATGAAACTAAGCAAAAATATGAGTATTTAAATCACGCGCCTATCGTTACACTCGTGTTTGACTACACTTCGGGCAAGATCGTAGATGCTAGCAAAAATATAAAAGAGCTTTGGGGCTACGAAGCGGCGCAGTTTTTAAGCGGCGAGATAAGGCTATGGGATTTGCTGGATGAAAAGGATGCGAATGAGGCTAAAAATGAAATTTTAAACCGCTTAGCTGATATGCCCTCAGAAGAGCTAAGCTTTTCTCAAAGCTATAAAATTCGCCATAACGACAATATCCGCTATAGCTACGAAGTGAGCATCTATGTCAAAAAGTCCGCCGCCAGGGCTGCGTTTTATTTTCAAAATATCGATGACGATGTTAAGGCGATCCGCGGCTTGCAGGAGGATTTGGACTTTTATCGCACCGTAATCGAGACTAGAAATTTTTGCACCTGCTTAATCGATCTTGATGCGCAGACGCTATCGTTTGATAAAAATTACTTTAAAATTTTAAAATATCGCGGCAAAAGGCTAAACACTGCGATGAGCTTTGGGGAGTTTAGTTATGAAATTTACTTCGCGGATTTAGAAAATTTCAATAAAATGATCCGCGAATGTACCGCCGGGCTTAGGAGCGATTTTAGCTGCGAATTCCGTCTGCGAAACGCCGCTAATGCCTATACTTGGATCAGTATGCAAGGCTACGTCACCGAAAAGCATGGCTCTCGCTCTCGCCTTGTAAAAACTACGCTCGAAGATATTAGCTCGCGCAAGCAGACGGAGCTGGAGTTAAATTTAAACGCCAACGTCTTTTCGCGCTCGCTAGAGGCAATCTTAATCACAGATGAGAGCGGTCGAGTGCTGCGCGCTAATAACGCCTTTTATGAAATCACCGGCTATAGCGAAAGCCAAACTATCGGCAAAATTCCAAATTTCTTCGCTCCTACGGAGGGCGGGGCAGACGTGATGGAGAGGATTAGAAAAAATCTCGTCGGCAAACAGACCTCTTACAAAGATGAAATTTACGGACTAAAAAGAGGTGGTGGCACTTTTCCTGCGCTATTTACGGCAATTGCGATAAAGGATGATTTTTCGCTTACTTCAAATTTCATTTTGATGTTTACCGAAATTTCGCAGATAAAGCAAAAAGAGAGCGAGCTAGCTAAGATCGCCCATCACGACGCGCTTACCGGGCTTCCAAATAGAGTGTATTTTATGAAGGCTGCGCAGAGATTTACGGCAAACTCGGGCGAAAATTCCAAGCTTATGGCGGTGCTTTTCATCGATTTTGACGGCTTTAAGGCGATCAACGACACCTACGGGCACGAGGTCGGCGATATGTTTTTGCAAGCGATCTCAAAAGCGATGAGCGGGCTATTGCGTAAAGGCGATATCTTAGCGCGCCTAGGCGGTGATGAGTTTGGAGCTATCATTGGCGATCTGCAAAGTAAGGATGCCGCGCATGTGCTATTAGATCGTCTGCTTGGGATTTCAAAGATGAAATTTAATCTTAAAGGCAACGAAATTAGCGCAAGCATCAGCGTTGGCGCAGCGTTTTACGACGGCAGCGAAAAGATCGATTTTCCAGGACTTTTATCGCGCGCAGATAGGGCGATGTATCGCGCTAAAACGAGCGGCAAAAACCGCTACTGCATCTTTGAGCGCGCCGAAGCAGACGAACCTAGCGAGGAAGGGATTGCTGCAGCGATCGAAGAGGGGGAGTTTTTCGTGCTCTATCAGCCGATCATTAGCGGTGCGCAGATTTATGGATATGAGCTGCTTTTACGCTGGGATCGCGGAAAGCGCGGAATTCTTGCCCCGCAGGATTTTGCGCAGATATTAAGCGAGCCTCGATTTGAGTTACCGATCTCAAAATTTGCGTTTTCAAAGATGATGGAATTTAACGCTCAAACGGGCGCAAACTGCTCTATAAACGTAAGTCTAGCCGTGCTTACAAACGACGAATTTTACGATTTCGTAGCTCATAGCTTGCGAGACAGGGCTAATGCAAAAGGCGAGTTGATGTTTGAGATAACCGATTTTAGCGAGCAAAATTTTAAGGAATTCGCCCCTGCGCGTGGGCGTTATGCAGATCTTGGGGTTAAATTTGCTCTTAATAGTGCAAATAAAAGCAATATTCCATTCTTGAATGCCCAGCCTTTCGATATCGTTAAAATCGACCGCGAGCTCTGCCTTGACATAGGCAAGAAAAAAAATGCTATCCGAACGATGGTGGAGATCACAGGCAAGCTAAAGCGGGAGTTTGGTTTTGCTCTCGGCGCTCAAGGGGTCGAAAACGCGCTATCTCTGCGGCTTTTAAATAATTTGAAATTTAACTATCTGCAGGGAAATTTTATCGCAAAAGCGCTGGATCGCAGGGAGATAGACGCTTTCATCGCGCGATTTAAAGATACGCCCAAGCTCGCAGCCATCGACAAAGATGAGTTTATCTGCTTCTTAAACGCGCTTGATTACAAAGAGCTTGCTTTAAGCTTCGTTTCGCGCGCCGATGCGGGCAATCTGAGCCCGGGAGAGTTCGAAGGCTTTAGAGCAAAATTCGGCGAAATTTTAAATAAAACTCAAAGCGCGGGCAGCGAAAAATTTGCGCTAACTACAGAAATACGTAAGCAAATTTTAGATATTCTTTCGCTTGATTATCGCGCTTTGGCAAGCTTCATTCAGAGCTTTAAAACGCGGCTGAATCAGTTCATAAGCGATTTGGAGGCAGCATGATAGATAGCGTTAGCGCCGATTTCGATCACGAGATACCAAACGGCTCGAGGCTGTATTTCGGAAAGAACGCGCAGCTCAAGCGCGAGCTGGAAAATAAAGCGAGCGAAATCCTCGTTAAAAACGGCTTTAGCGAAATTTTAACGCCATATTTTTCATATCATCAGCACCTAAGCGTCGCGCCTCAGAAGCTTCTCAGGCTCTCCGATCCCACGAACCACGAGCTCGCGCTTCGCGCAGACAGCACCGTGGATGTCGTGCGTATCGTGCGCAAGCGGCTGAAAGACGATAAGCTAAGGCGGCTATTTTACGTCCAGCCGACCTTCAAATACCCAAGCGACGAGTTTTATCAGATCGGCGCGGAGCTGATCGGGGAGAAAAATTTGCCCCTTGCGATTAAAATCGCGCAGGAATTTTTTAAAGAATTTGATCTTATGCCCGCGCTTCAGCTAAGCAATATCGAGATTCCGAAAAGAATTTGCGAAATTTTAAACCTGCCGCTTGAAATTTTTGAAAAGGGCAAGGTAGAGACGCTGCTTGAGCAAAATTTGCCCTGGCTGGACGCTACGGCTCGCGCCGTGTCGCTAAAGGATGTGCAGGCTCTGCGTGCGCAGGCGCCTGAAGAGCTAAAGCCGTGTTTGGATGAAATTTTAAATTTAGGCGTAGATTACGAGCATATCCGCGTTTCGCTGCTGTATTACTCTAAAATGCGCTACTACGACGCGCTATTTTTTAGATTTTTGGATGCGGGCGCAGTGTATTGCAACGGCGGAAATTACGAAATAGACGGGCTAAAATCCAGCGGCTTTGCGCTGCTAGTGGATGCTTTGATAGAAAAAATTATGCAAAAGGATGAGAAATGAGTAAAGTTGACGTAGTCATCGGCGCCCAGTGGGGCGATGAGGGCAAGGGCAAGATCGTAGATATGATAAGCGCGAATTACGATTTCGTATGTCGCAGCAGCGGCGGGCACAACGCAGGCCACACCATCGTTATAAACGGCGAGAAATTTGCGCTGCATCTGGTGCCCAGCGGCGTGCTTCATAAAAATATCATCAACATCATCGGAAACGGTGTCGTTATCAATCCCGACGTGCTGATTACGGAGATGGCGCAGTTTGAAAATTTAAAGGGCAGATTTTTCATAAGCGAGAAGGCGTTTTTAAATTTACAGTACCACTCGCTGATCGATCAGGCGCGCGAAAAGAGCAAGGGCGAGCTTGCGATCGGCACCACCGGCAAGGGCATAGGACCTGCGTATGCCGATAAGATCGCGCGCACGGGACACCGCGTAGCGGAGCTTTTGGAGCCTGAAAGGCTCGCCGAGGCGCTATCTCGCGATTTTGCTTCGCATGAGAGCGTTTTTGAAAAAGCGGGGGTTAAAATTCCTAGCAAGATTGAAATTTACGAGGAGCTAAAGCGCTATAAAAGCGCGCTCGAGCCATACATCGCCGATACCACGCATATGCTGTGGAAGGCGCTTGATTACGACAAGCGCGTGCTCGTAGAGGGCGCGCAAGGAAGCCTGCTTGATATCGATCACGGCACCTATCCTTACGTCACGAGCTCGACGACTATCGCGGGCGGGGCTTGCAGCGGGCTCGGGCTCGCGCCGAAAGATATCGGCACGGTGATGGGAATTTTAAAAGCCTACACCACCCGCGTGGGCAACGGCGCGTTTCCTACCGAGGATAAGGGCCCACAGGGCGAGGCGATGCGCGAGATCGGCAAAGAGTACGGCACCACGACGGGCAGGGCGCGTCGCTGCGGTTGGTTCGACGGAGTGGCTACGAAATACGCCGTGCGCCTTAGCGGCATCGACAAGCTCGCGCTGATGAAGCTTGATGTCCTAGACGGCTTTGAGAGCATTAAAATTTGCCGCGCATATCGCTACAAGGGTGAGGAGATCGATTATTTTCCGATCGATTTGGAGGCTACCGAGCCGGTTTATGAGCAGATGCCTGGCTGGGATAGCGTCAAGGGAATTTCAAAATTTGAGGATCTGCCACAAAACGCGCAAAATTATATCCGCAAAATAGAGGAGCTAAGCGGCGCGAAGGTGGGCTTCATCTCCACAAGTCCCGAAAGAAGCGACACGATAATTTTATAAAATCGGGCGGAATTTTAAGAATTTTAAAATTCCGCCGTTTGCAAACGCGGGCGGCGCGACCGCTCATAGAACTGAATTTAAAGGAACGATCATGCGAATACGACTACCACACGTGCCATATATCGCGCATAAAATAGCGCTGGATCTGCTAAACTCGGGCTGCGTTACGCTGAGTGCAGGCATAGAGCCCGTCGCCAAGGAAGCGGACGAGATCATAAGGGGCGATCTGCAAAAAGAAAGAGCGATAGACGAGCGCGCAAACGAGCTGATAGATGAGCGCATAAGCGAGCTAGATGAGATGAGCGTGAATAAAAAAGATATGTTTTGGCTCATCAAACGCCACATCGCAAACGACGAGAATTTCGAGCTAAATTTTGAGGATCGCTACGGCACCATATCGCATAAAATTTTAGAAACCGTCTGGAAGAAAAATTTGATCGATTACAAAGTCTCGGAAAACAGGCTAAAGACGATAATTTATAACGCGATCGACGAATATCTTAAAAATTATCAAAAGATTGAGGATGCGGTCTATGAAAAGATCGATGGCTACAAGCAAAAATTGATCCCAGGCACCGAAGAATACGAGCTGGTGTTTGAAAAGCTCTACGAAGAGGAGCTAAGAAAACGGGGCATGCTGTAATGAACGCGTATATCTATATAGAAAACGGCATCTACCTGCAAGCTAAGGCGTTCGGCAAGGGCGGTAGCGCATTCGGCGAGCTCGTGTTTAACACCTCCGCCACGGGCTACGAGGAGATCATCTCGGATCCGAGCTACGCGGGGCAGTTTATTATTTTCACTATGCCTGAAATCGGCATCGTAGGGATCAACGAAAACGACAAAGAAAGCTCCAAGATCCACGCCAGCGGAATTTTCGTAAGAAATTTTAACAACGAGCCTTCAAATTTCCGCTCGCAGATGAGCTTGGAGGATTATTTTCTGCAAAACGGAAAATTCGGCGTTTACGACATCGACACTAGATTTTTAACCAAGATGCTGCGCGATCAGGGCAGTCTGCGCGCCTTCGTCTCTACCGAGATCAGCGATAAGGCGGCTCTTAAAAAGGCACTTAGCGAGTCTGCGCGTATAGAGGAGATCAACTACGTAAGCATCGTAAGCACGAAGGCGCCGTACAAGCACGCGTCGGGTCGCTGGGACGCCGAGCGCGGAAGCTACGCCCAGCCCGCAAGCTGCGGCAAAAAGATAGCCGTGATCGATTACGGCGTCAAGCGAAATATCCTAAACGAGCTTTGCGATCTGGGGCTGGGCGTCGAGGTTTTCCCGCATGACGTTAAAGCGGAAGCGCTGATCGCTAAATTTAAAGAGGGGCAGATCGACGGCGTGTTTTTATCAAACGGCCCGGGCGAGCCTCGTATGCTTAAAGAGGAGATCGCGCAGATCAAAAAGATGGTCGAAGCGCGCGTGCCGATTTTTGGAATTTGCCTGGGTCATCAGCTGCTAAGCAACGCGATGGGGTATGAGACCTACAAGCTGAAATTCGGCCAGCACGGCGCAAACCACCCCGTGCAAAATCTGCGCACCAAATCGATCGAGATCACTGCGCAAAACCACAACTACAACGTCCCCGAGACGATCGCGCAGATCTGCGAGATCACGCACCGAAATCTTTTCGACGGCACGATCGAGGGCGTGCGCTACAGGGAGTATCCCGTATTTTCGGTGCAGCACCACCCGGAAGCCAGCGCGGGGCCTACCGAGAGCAAATATATCTTTAAAGAATTTCTTGAAATTTTATGATTTTTGAAATTTTGCCTGCATGAAATTTTACCGCGGCTCTGCGGTAAAATTTTAAATTTACGGCAAGCTTTAAATTCTAACGCGGTCTTTGCGTCGTAAATTTAAAACTCGTCACAGCATGGATAATTGCAAGTCGGAGTAGTGAGTAAAGCGCACTTTTACGGGCTGAGGATTGCCGCGGTGATTTTGGATTAAGCAGCTTTTTGGATGAAACGAATCTGTGCTAGTCGCGGTTTTAAATTTAAACCGGCTGCGCGCCGTAACTTTTCATTTGCGCGATTTTGCTTCCACATAGCTTTTAAGCGCACGCGCGGCTAAATTTCATGCGTTTTAAATTTAAAAGTTGGCTTGACGCACTTAGCCCTTTCAAAACAGATCCTGCGGTACATTTCGCCCAGTCTCAAGCCGTTTAAATTTGAGAAGTCGTCTTGTTGCTGTCAAAAGTTTCGCTAGCAAGCTGCCTTGCCGTCCGTAAAATTTTATCTAACGTCGCCCGCCCGTTAAAGTCTTATTGACGCAATTTTGCCAGTTATGCCCTAGTTTTTGATAAACTATACCTGCCCTTAAATCTTATCGGCGCCGTTTTTATTGCCCGCTAAAGATCGTCTGTCTAAAATAAAATTCCACTCCGCCACGTAGTGAAATTTTACCTGCGCCAGCTTTGGAATTTTACTTTCAGCCGCTCTTAA
>CAUVFI010000012.1:0-13592 GCA_963551055.1 uncultured Campylobacter sp.
GGCGGATTATTTATGCTCCGCGCCAAAAGCTAGCGGCGGCAAAATTTTAAAATTTGCGCGTGAAGCAAAAACAAATCTGCGAAAAGATAGAATTCTCAACCGCCGCGAATATAAATTTAAAAGCCGCCGCCGCATCGAAAGAGGTGCCGTTATAAATTTAGAGCAGCTCGCGCATGGGCACGGATAAAATTCCGAAGCCGAAATCTACAAATGCCACAAACAAGGCGACGTGCGTTAAATTTACGCGCACTTTAAAAATGACAAACCGCTTTAAAGAAATTTCAATCGCGCTCGCGCTATGAAATTTTAAAAGCAAGCCGTTGCGTTCAAACTAGCTAAATTTAAAATTAAGCAATAGCGCCATTTGGGCTACGAAAGCCGCTCATCCGCAAGCCGCCGATCGCAAGTTTTACGTCGCAAGCGCTCTACGCTACGACGTTTGGAAACTCATAGACCACGCGGCCGCTTTTGATCGTGCATACCGCAGCGCCCGTAAGCTGCTTGCCGAAAAGCGGCGAGTTGCGCGATTTGGACTTATTTAGCGCCTCGTCGTAAACGTAGGAAATCTGCGGATCGATGATCGCGACGTCGGCCAAAAAGCCCTCTTTAATCTCGCCCTTGTCTTTTAAATTTAGAATTTTAGCCGGGTTAAACGAGCAGAGGCGCACCATGTCTTCAAGGCTGATGACGCCTTCGTTTACGAGCCGAAGCGTAAGCGGCACGAGGGTTTGAAGCCCTAAAATTCCAAACGGCGCATGGTCGAATTCGACGAATTTATCGTCGGTGTTGTGCGGAGCGTGATCGGTCACGATGGCGTCGATTAGACCGCTTTTAAGCGCCTCTCTGATCGCCCGCACGTCGCTTTGTGTACGAAGCGGCGGCGACATTTTAAAATTCGTATCGTATCCCATCAGCTCGCGCTCGTCGAAGGTGAAATGATGCGGCGTAGCCTCGCAGGTGACGCGGATGCCCTCGCGCTTAGCCTGCTTTATGAGCTTGAGCGACCACGCCGAGCTTACGTGCGCGATGTGGATGTGCCCGCCCGTCTTTTTAGCAAGCAGCAGATCGCGCGCGATCATGATCTCCTCTTTTTCGCTCGCCATCCCCTTTAGACCGAGGATCGCGCTTATCTTGCCCTCGTTCATCACGCCGCCGTGGCAAAGCGAGCAATCCTCGCTGTGATTTATCACGAACGAGCCGAAGTGAGCGGAGTATTCGAGCGCCTGTCGCATCACGGAGCTGTCGGTCACGGGCAGTCCGTCGTCGCTGAAAGCCACGCAGCCCGCCTCAAGCATATCGCCCATCTCGACGATCTTTGCGCCCTTGCAGTCCTGCGAGATCGCGCCTATGGGCAGCAGATCGATAAGTCCGCGCTGTTTGGCCTTGGCGATCATCGCGCGCGTGATGCTTGAGTTGTCGTTCACGGGCTTGGTATTTGCCATCGGGAGGCAGGTCGTCACGCCGCCTGCGACCGCGGTTTCGCTGCCGCTGATGACGTCGTCTTTGTATTCGAGCCCTGGGTCTCTAAAATGCACGTGCATATCGATGAGCCCCGGCATCACGAGCTTGCCCGCAGCGTCTATGACGCGGTCTGCGGCGGGACACTCGCGCGTGATCTTTGAAATTTTATCGCCTTCGATCAGGACGTTCGCCTCCTCGCTACCGCCCCAATTAACGATCGTGCCGTTTTTTATTAAAATTTTCATCGTGCGCTCCTGTTTAAATTTATCGTATGAAGTATCGCCATTCGCATCGCCTCGCCGTTTTCTACCTGATCTAAAACGCAGCTATAGCGCGGATCGTCGGCTACGTCGGAGTTGATCTCCACGCCGCGGTTGATCGGGCCCGGGTGCATTATCATGACGCCCTCTTTCGCCGCTTGCATCCTCTTAGCGGTAAGTCCGAAAAATTTCGAGTACTCGCGCACGCTCGGGAAGCTTGGCTCGCCGTCTTGCCGCTCAAGCTGAATTCTAAGCATGATGATGACGTCGGCGCCCTCGATCGCCTCCTCTACGCTTTTGCATATCGGGCAGCCGAACGCGTCGCAGTCGCGCAGCATCATCGGAGGGCCGAAGAGCCGCACGTTTATGCCGAGCTTTCGCATCGCCCAGATGTCGCTTCTAGCCACGCGCGAGCGAAATATATCGCCGATAATCGCGACGTTTAAATTCTCGATCCTGCCCTTGTGCTCGCTGATCGTAAAAAGATCCAAAAGCGCCTGGCTCGGGTGCTCGTTCAGCCCGTCGCCCGCATTTACGATCGATGCATCGCAGTTAGCCGCGACGAATTTCGCCGCGCCCGAGCAGCTGTGGCGCAGCACGAAGATATCCGTGCGCATCGCCTGCATATTTCTGATGGTGTCGATCAGCGTCTCGCCCTTTTTCGTGCTACTGTCCGCAGCCGTGAAATTTACGCTGTCCGCGCCCAGGCGCTTGGCTGCGATCTCAAAGCTCGTGCGGGTGCGGGTGGAGTTTTCAAAAAACGCGTTGATGACCGTCTTGCCGCGAAGCGAGTCGGATTTTTTGACGTCAGAGCGGTTGAGCGCTTTAAACTCGCGCGCCAGATCGATGAAGTCGTAGATGTCCTCGCGGCTCAGATCCTGCGCGCTAAGAAGATGCTTTAGCTTATACATTCCCTCTCCTTTTTTAGGCCGAATTTCAGCCGTAATTGTATAAAAAAATCTCTGATAAAATTTTAAAATTTAAGAGCGGGGCTCAAATTTAGACGCGAAATTTTGCTTGGAATTTCATTTAAGATCACATACGAAGCGTGAGCGGAATTTTGAGGTAAAATTTAAAAATTTTAGGATTAAATTTGAGCTTTTTGAGCGAAAATTTTAAAAAATCAGCCATGCCACGTACATAAAATTTTAAAGCTTTACGCGCGGCAGGCAGCTAGAAAAACGAAGAATTTAAAGCTTATTTAAATACTTTATATAATTTTTCGCACTATTTTCTACGGCTTGCTCGCTTTTATCGTAAGTAAAGCCGTATGAGACGAAATTTGGTAGCGCAATCGCGCCGACGAAATTAAATGTAGCCTTAAATGGCGCTAGCACCTCATCCACGCTAAAGCCTACGATGCCGTTTTTAGAGTAGTTTGCCTCGGTCGCGCCAAGTGAGATCGCAAGCGCGAATTTTTTGCCCTTAAGCTTGCCGCTCTCTGTGCCATAAGCCCAGCCGCGCGTAAGAACATCCTCAAACCACTGCTTAAGAAGCGGTGTGCAGTTTGAAAAACGAAACGGAAACTGAAGCACGATTTTATCGTGGCTTTCGAGCAGTTTTTGCTCCTTTTCCACATCGATTTTAAAATCCGCATAAAGCGCATAAAGATCGTGAAGCTCGAACTTATCAGGATGGGCTAGCACAGCATCCCTCCAGTGGCGGTTTATGAGCGAGTTTGCGATATTTGGATGAGCTAAAATAATGAGAGTTTTCATTTCTATCCTTTAAATTTGAAATTGCGGGGCGCATTATAGCCCTACTTCGTAAAATTTTTCTCGTTTTATCGCAAGCAGCCTTAAATTCTAAAGCTTTACTGGCCGCCACCCGCTTATCTCTACAGCAACTTCAAAGAGCGCGAGCTTTGAATTCCAAACTTCATCCGTTACTCGCGCTTTATTTAGAAATGCTTGCCCTCGGGGCACTCGTCGCGTTTTACAGAGGTTTATCACTTCTTTGCAAATATTCATATTCCATTGCGGAGGCTCGCGCGAGTAAAATTTTAACGAAACCGCCGCGCAGGGGAAATTTTAATAAAATTTAGCATCGCTTCTCTGCAAGCATTTGCCACAACAAATAAATTTAAGCAAAATTTAGCCGCGCTTAAATTCTAAAGTTTTGCTCGCCGCTCCCGTCATCAGACTCCAAGCGATCATCACGCTCTTATGAGTGTCCGTCACGCTTTCGTGCAGGCTCGTTACGCTCTTGCAAGACTTGCCTCTTCCCTGGGGGTGTAGTTGCAACAAAAAATTTTGAGTAAAATTTAGCGTAATTTAAATTCTAAAGCTTTGTCTGCCGCTCCCGTCATCGGGCTGCGGATGCTCATCACGCTCCTGCGAGCGCCCGCCGTGCGGCTCCTGTCTGAGCTGCACGCCAAAGCCCTCCAAGACCTTGCCTAAGCTCTCGTTCGCATCTTTTATAATTCCTTGCAGGCTTTCGCCCATCTGATCAAGGTTTTTGCCCGCCTCGCGTGCCGCCGCCTCGCCCTGTTTTAGCAGATCCTTGGTCCTGTCCACGTTGCGAGCGGCGAAATCGCTCAGCGCTTCGGGCGCCTTTTTCTGCAAATTTTGCAGGGCCTCGCCCAAAACTTTAGCATCGTTTGCAAGCTCGTCTATCGTGGAGTTTAGATCGGATTTTTGCTTGCTCTCAAAGCCCTGCGGCACGGAATTTCGCACTGAGCCTTGCGTAGAATTTTGTGTGGAGCTTTGAGCGGAATTCTGACCCGAGCTATCCGTGCTTTTATTAAAATTTTGCCCTTGATTACCCGCGCTAAAATTCTGCTCCGAACGCGCGCTTTGCTCGCGATTTTGCGCGTCTGATCCGCCGTCGCAGCCGCTCAAAATACACGCCGTAGCTAGCGCCAAAGTAAAATTTCGCGCACCGTCCGCCGAATCGAAATTTTGCCATCGTTCAAAGCCCCGCTCACCGCTCGCTCTGATAAAATTCTGCGCCGAATCGCGTCCGCATCCTTTCAAAATTCGTCTTTTCAAAATCCGCTCCTTTTAAATTTCATCTCTCGTAGGCGCGCTCGGAAGCCGCCCGAAAAACAGGTCGCTTCTAAGCTTTAAAAGCAAGCAGATAGCGATATCGGCGCTTTGTTCGCGGATGTAGTTTCGATCGCCTTTTAGATGAAATTCTCCGACGATCTGTTTGCCGCCCTGCTCCTTCGCGCCGATAAAGACCGTTCCCACGGGCTTTTGCGCACTTCCGCCGCCGGGGCCCGCGATACCGCTTACCGCAAGAGCGAAGCTCGCTCCGCTGCTTTGCAGCGCGCCCTCCAGCATCTCGCCTACGGTCTGCGCGCTGACGGCGCCGTAGCGCGCGAGCGTATCTTCGCCTACGTTGAGCCAGAGATTTTTTATCTCGTTGGCGTAGCTTACGAGCGAGCCGTCAAAAACGTCGCTCACGCCCGCGACCGCGCCGAATTTTGCGGCGATGAGCCCTGCGGTGCAACTTTCGGCAAAGGTGATCTTAGCGCCTATTTCGCGCAGTCTATCCACCACGAAGCCCATAAAATCGCCGCCTTCGATGTAGCAGCTCTCATAATACTTGCCGACGCTTTGCAAAAACGCGTCCAGCGCTCCGAATTTCATCGCACTGGCGCGCACGAGCAGCAAAAAGGAGCTGGGTCTGCTGATCGTAAGCGAAATTTTATAACTGATCGCGAGGCTTTCTAGGCGCTGCTTTACGCTTTCGTATTCGCAATCGAAAAGATAAAAGCTCTCGCCCGCGTTCGGCGCGTCTTGAAGGATCGGCGGCAGGCTTTGCAAGCAAAGCGCCTTGATCACGTTTACCGAGCAGCCTCTGACGTTTAGCAGGAAGCTGTTTTTCGCCACCGTGCGCGCCATCGAGGGCGCTAAGGTTTCTCCGTTTTTCAGCTCGAGCGAATCGAAAGAGAGCGTGGATAAAATTTTACCTACGACCGCGTAGGCGGAGTTTGCCGCAAAGATCGTGATAAAATCGTACGAATCGATCATCTTTTCAAGCGCGAAGGGCAAAACCTTATCGTTTTCGCTTAAGAATTTCAGATCGTCGATCCGCCCAAAAACACGTTCGTAGCTGCGAGAAATATAGCTCATCAAAGCCGCGTCGTAGCGGATCTCCTCGCCGATTACAAGGATGATATTTTTCATAAAGACCCTCATTAAATTTTCGCACATTATAGCATAAACGCAGACTGCTCTTTCAGAGCTTTTTAATGGCGTTTTGGATAAACTTCACAAATTTTTTAAGACACGAAAAGGTACAAATATGGACTACAAAGATACTCTCTTTCTTCCTACTACGGATTTTGCGATGCGAGGCGCACTGCCGCAGAACGAGCCTGCGCGGTTTAAGGCATGGTATGACGAGCGTAAAATTTACGAAAAGATGAAAGCTAGGCGCAAGGGCGCGGGCGTAAGCTTCAATATCCACGACGGCCCGCCGTACGCTAACGGACACCTCCACATCGGCCACGCGCTGAATAAAATTTTAAAAGACATCATCACCAAAACCCATTATTTCTTCGGCGAGGATATCCGCTACGTGCCGGGCTGGGACTGCCACGGTCTGCCGATCGAGCAGCAAGTGGAGATCAAGCTGGGCGAGCGGAAAAAATCGCTTTCAAAAGTGCAGATCCGCGAGCTTTGTAGGCAGCACGCCAAAGAGTTCATCGACGTGCAGCGCAATGAATTTAAAGATATGGGGATTTTAGGCGACTGGGATAATCCGTATCTGACGCTAAAATTTGAGTTTGAGGCGGAAATTTACAAGGCGCTCTGCCAGATCGCAAAAAAAGGAATTCTGATCGAGCGAAGTAAGCCCGTGTTTTGGAGCTGGGCGGCAAAAAGCGCGCTTGCAGAAGCCGAGGTCGAATACAAAGACAAAGAGGACTACTCGATCTTTGTGGCGTTTGATCTAAGCAGTGAAGCGAACGCTAAAATCGGCGCGAAAGGCGCCAAAGCGGTCATCTGGACGACCACGCCTTGGACGCTGCCCGCAAATGGCGCAATATCTTTGAACCCGAATGAAATTTACGCGCTGACGAGCGAAAATTTAATCTTTGCAAAACCTTTGGTCGAAAGCCTCGTAAGCCTGGGCATCACCAAGGGCAAGATCATAAAAGAATTTAAGGCTACCGAGCTTGAGGGCTTAAACGCGATCAATCCGCTAAACGATAGAGCTTCAAAGTTTATCCTCGGCGAGCACGTCCTGATGGACGGCGGCACCGGGCTCGTGCATACGGCTCCCGGGCACGGCGAAGACGATTATTTCGTAGGGCTTAAATACGGCATCGAAGTGCTGATGCCCGTGGATGAGGGCGGCTGTTTCGATCAAACCCTTAAAACCAAAAAACTCTTCCGCGAAGACGTCGTAGATGAGCTCGTGGGGATGCATATTTTCAAAGCAAACGAGAAAATTTTACAGCTTCTAGGCCCCGCGCTTATCAAGTCCAGTAAATTCGTCCACTCCTATCCGCACTGCTGGCGCACGCACAAGCCGGTGATCTACCGCGCGACGAAGCAGTGGTTTATCGCGATGGACGAGCCTAAACTCAGCGGCAAAACGCTGCGCCAAGTAGCCCTTGAAGAGATCGGCAAGGTTAAATTTTACCCGCAAAGCGGTATAAACCGCCTAAGCTCGATGATAGAAAACCGCCCCGATTGGTGTATCTCACGCCAAAGAGATTGGGGCGTGCCGATCGCGTTTTTCCGCGACAAAAGTACCAAAGAGCCGATTTTCGATGAAAAAATTTTAAATAATATCTACGAAATTTTTAAGGCTAAGGGCGCGGATGCTTGGTGGCAGATGGAAATTTCGGAGCTTTTGCCTCAGGATAGCGGCTATAAGCCTGAAAATTTAGAAAAGGTGATGGATATCTTAGACGTTTGGTTCGATAGCGGCTCGACGTGGAAGGCGGTGCTGCAAAGCGGCGCCTACGATGCGGGCAAATTCCCTGCGGATATGTATCTTGAGGGCAGCGACCAGCACCGCGGCTGGTTTCAAAGCTCACTGCTTCTAAGCTGCGCGATCAACGAATGCGCGCCGTACAAGAGCATCCTCACGCATGGATTTACCGTCGATGAGAAGGGTCAGAAGATGAGTAAATCAGTCGGAAACGTCGTATATCCGCAAGAGGTCGCAAAGAGCCACGGTGTGGAAATTTTGCGCCTTTGGGTCGCGATGAGCGACTACTCGACCGATCTAAAGATCAGCGACAATATCCTAAAGCAGGTAAGCGAGCAGTACCGCAAGATCCGAAATACTATAAGATTTCTGCTCGCAAGCACGAGTGATTTAAATGAGATCGAGACGAGCAATTTTACGCGGCTTGACCGCTGGATCCTAACGCGCGCGGCAAACGCCTTTGCGAGCGCGGAAGCGGCGTTTAGAAACTACGATTTTTCAAAGGGCTTCAACGCCTTGCTAAATTTCTTAAGCGCCGATCTGAGCGGAATTTATCTTGATATCTGCAAAGACAGGCTCTACTGCGACGCACCCGACGAGCCGCGCCGCAGAAGCGCGCAAAGCGCGATCGCTCTGATTACACGAGCTCTGCTGCCTCTGATCGCGCCTACGCTAACCTACACGATTGACGAAGTGATGCAGTTTGCACCGCGTATCATCAAGGAGGGCAAGGAGGACGTTTTTGATCTGATCTACAAGCAGGTAGAATTTGACGATTTTCTAGAATTCGACGAAATTTTAATCAAATCGAGGGAGAAATTTTTCGAGCTTATCGACGCGCTGAAAAAGGACAAGATCATCAAATCGACGCTTGAGCTGGTTTTAGAAACGAGCTCGAACGAAATTTTATCAAACGACATCCTAGGCGTGGCGGATTGGTTCATGGTAAGCGACGTGGACACTCTGCAAAGCGGGCCTGCTCTGGCGGAGTTTAAGATAAACGACGAAATTTTCCGCCTCGTAAAATCCTCTAAACACAAATGCCCTAGATGCTGGAAATTTAACGCAAAAGAACCTGATGAGCTCTGCCCGCGCTGCGCGAAGGTCATGCATGCTCGCTAGCCCCATAAGTCTTGGCTTCGTATTTTTTACGATCGCGCTGATCTGCGTAGCGACGGGCGTGGGGATCTATTTCGTGAATAAATTTAAGGATGGCAGATGATAAGTTTAAAAGAGGCTCTAAAGCTGAGCATGGATGAAATTTCGGCGCTTAGAGCGGAGCTAAAGGATAAAATTTTAAAAACCAAAGAGCTCGGCGCCTACGTCGAGCAGCTTACGGGCGAGGCCCTAAACATCAGCGGCGAGGGCGTGCCGATCGCGATCAAAGATAACATTCAGGTAAAAGATTGGAGCGTCACTTCGGCGAGTAAAATTTTGCAAGGCTACGTCGCGCCATACGACGCGACGGTGATCAAAAAGCTACGCGAACGTGGTTTGGCGCCGTTTGGGCGGACGAATATGGATGAGTTTGCGATGGGAAGCACGACCGAGAGCTCATTCTACGGCAAAACTCTCAATCCGACCGATCACTCGCGCGTACCCGGCGGCAGTAGCGGCGGAAGCGCGGCTGCCGTAGCGGCAAATATCGCCATAGCCGCACTCGGAAGCGATACGGGCGGCTCTATCCGCCAGCCGGCGGCATTTTGCGGCTGCGTAGGCTTTAAGCCGAGCTACGGCAGGGTCAGCCGCTACGGGCTCGCGGCGTATTCGAGCAGCCTCGATCAGATAGGACCGATTACGCGCAGCGTCGAGGACGCGGCGATTTTATACGACATCATCGCAGGCCGCGACGAGATGGACAGCACGAGCTACGCAGGCACTTACGAAAGCACCGCGGATAAGCTAAACGCGGATCGCAAGCTTAAGATCGCCGTTATAAAAAATTATATCGACGAGGCCTCGCAGCAGGTCAAAGAGGCTTTAAATTTAACTATAGAAAAGCTAAAATCCTTCGGGCATGAGATCGTTTATCGCGATCTTTGCAGCTCCAAATACGACATCGCGACCTACTACATCATCGCAACCGCCGAGGCTAGCGCAAATTTAAGCCGCTACGACGGCGTGCGCTACGGAAACCGCGCGAAGGCTCTAAATTTAAAAGAGCTCTACGCCAACACCCGCGGCGAAGGATTTGGCGACGAGGTCAAAAGAAGAATGCTTCTAGGCACCTTCGTGCTAAGCAGCGGCTATTACGACGCGTATTACATCAAGGCACAGAAGGCAAGAGCCTTCATCAAAAGCGAATATGAGGAAATTTTAAAAGACGCCGATTTGATTTTTATGCCGATCGCGCCGGGCGTGGCATATAAATTTGGCGAGCTTAGCGATCCGCTTCGCGCGTATCTTAGCGACATCTACACGATCGGCGTAAATTTAGCGGGGCTTCCCGCGATCTCCGTGCCGGTAGCAAAAAACAAAGAGGCTCTTAATATTAGCGCGCAGCTTATCGGGCGCGCCTACGACGAACAAACGGTGCTGGACGGCGGCTTGAGTTTAGAAAAAATCGTGAAAGGATAAGTATGAAGATCGTCAAAAAGGCTCTGACCTTCGAGGATGTTTTGTTGGTACCGCAATACTCTGAAATTTTACCCAAAGAGGTCGATATCAGCACGAGTTTTACGAAAAATATCACGCTAAATACCCCTCTCGTGAGTGCTGCGATGGATACGGTCACCGAGTACCGCACGGCGATAATGATGGCGCGCCTCGGCGGCATCGGCGTGATCCATAAAAATATGGACGAGGACTCCCAAGCCAAGATGGTTCGCCGCGTAAAAAAGAGCGAAAGCGGCGTCATAATCGATCCTATCTCGATCAAGGCGGACGCCACGATCAAAGACGCTCTCGATCTGATGGGCGAGTACCATATCAGCGGCATTCCCGTTATCGACGATAACGGCGTGCTGATTGGGATTTTGACCAATCGCGACCTGCGCTTTGAAACCGACACCGCCGCGCTTGTGGGCGAGAAGATGACCAAAGCTCCGCTAATTACCGCCCCAAAAGGCTGCACGCTTGATGATGCGGAGAAAATTTTTAGAAACAATAAGGTAGAAAAGCTTCCGATAATCGACGCAAACGGCCACTTAGAGGGGCTTATTACGATTAAAGACCTTAAAAAGCGCATCGAATATCCAAGCGCCAATAAAGACAAATTCGGCCGCCTTCGCGTCGCCGCGGCGATCAGCGTAGGCCATCTGCAAAGAGCCGAAGCTCTCGTCAAAGCGGGCGTCGATGCGCTTGTGATGGACTCCGCGCACGGACACTCCAAAGGCATTATCGACACGCTTAAGGAGCTGAAGCGAAATTTTGACGTGGACGTAGTAGTCGGAAACGTCGCAAACCCCGCCAGCATAAAAGATATCGCAAACGCAGGAGCAGACGCGATTAAAGTAGGCATCGGCCCGGGTTCGATCTGCACTACGCGCATCGTAGCGGGCGTGGGCGTGCCGCAGTTTACCGCGATCAACGATTGCGCGATCGAGGCGGCTAAATTTGGAATTCCGATCATCGCAGACGGCGGCATCAAATACTCGGGCGACATCGCCAAAGCCCTAGCCGCGGGCGCAAGCTCGGTGATGATGGGAAGCCTGCTTGCGGGCTGCTACGAAACCCCGGGCGAGCTCATTACGTTTCAGGGCCGCCAGTACAAAACCTACCGCGGTATGGGATCTCTTGCGGCGATGCAGAAGGGAAGCTCGGATCGCTACTTTCAAGACGGCACCGCAAAAGAAAAGCTCGTGCCCGAGGGCGTCGAGGGGCGCGTACCTTACGCGGGCATGCTAAAAGACGTGATCTTTCAGCTGCTAGGCGGCTTGCGAAGCTCGATGGGATACTGCGGCAGCAAGGATATCGCGACCTTTCAGCAAAAGGCGGAATTCGTCGAGATCACGAGCGCAGGTCTTAAAGAAAGCCACGTCCACGACGTCATCATTACGCAGGAAGCGCCGAATTACCGAGTAAATCAGTGATCCTTCAAAACAAAATTCAAAATTTCGACGAGCCGCTCTATCTGGAGAGCGGCCGCGTCTTTTCCAACTTCAAGCTCGCCTATGAAACCTACGGCGAGCTAAATCCGGACAAATCAAACGTTATCGTCATCTGCCACGCCTTAACCGGCTCCGCGCACGCCGCGGGACTTTACGAAGGCGACGTTAAGCCCGGCTGGTGGGACGGGCTCATCGGCGATCATAAAGCGGTCGATACGACGAAATTTTTCGTCATCTGCATAAATATCCTAGCTTCGCCGTTCGGCTCGACATGCCCGCTTGATGTCGATGAAAGCAGCGGTCGCGAGTACCGCTTGCGCTTTCCGGTAGTGGTCGTCTCGGACGTCGTGCGCGCGCAGATGATGCTTTTAAAGCGCCTCGGCATCGCCCGCGCCCGCGCCGTTATCGGCGGCAGCCTGGGCGGCATGCAGGCGCTGTGCTACGCGATCGAATATCCGGAATTTGCGGATGAAATTTTCGTACTCGCAAGCACCTACGCCACGCAGCCTTGGGCGATCGCGTTTAATAAGATCGCGACCGAGGCCATTTTGCGCGATCCAAATTTTAAAAACGGCAACTACGATAAAAATCTGATCGCCGAGCGCGGACTTGACGGCATGGCGGTGGGGCGCATGGCGGGGCATATAAGTTTTTTAAGCCCAAGCTCGATGCAGGATAAATTCGGGCGCAACTACGTTGAAACCGACGGTCTTTACGAGATTAACGGACGCTTTCAGGTGGATCGCTACCTTGAATACAACGGCGAAAATTTCGCGCGCAGGTTCGATCCGCTGTGCTATCTCTACATCGCCAAGATGATGAATATATTTGATTGCACGCGCCACTACGGTAATCTCAAAAACGCCTGCGCGCAGATCAGATCGCGCCTGCACCTCATCTCTTTCAAAGGCGACGTGCTCTTTCCGCCGGGGCTAATGAAAGAAATTTACGATGCGATGAGCGATCTGGGCAAAAAGGATCGCACGAGCTACGCGCAGATCGATAGCGACTATGGACACGACGCGTTTTTGGTCGAGATAGAAAAATTTGATTACATCATAAAAAGGATTTTGGATGAGTGAGAGTTTCGAGGAAAAAATGGAAAAGATTAACGCGCTTTTAAAGAGCCTAAACGACAAGGATCTGAGCCTAGAAAAGAGCGTGAAGCTGTATAAGCAGGGCGTGGCGCTGCTAAAAGAGGCGAAGGAAATTTTAGAGAACGCCAAACTCGAGGTTGCCGAAATAAACGCACCCGAGCAGGCTTAGGAGGCGGCGATGATAAACGTATGCGTTTTGCAACTACCGACGCTTTCGATGAGCGAAAATCGGATCGATTACTATATGAAGGTCGCCAAAGACAACGGCGCGCGGATCGTGCTGCTGGGCGAATATGAGCTAAATTCCTTCTTTAGCGAGCTTAAAAAGATGCCCCGCTCTATCGCCTGCGAACAGAGCGAGCACAAGCAGGAGCTGATGGCGCGGCTGGCCGCCAAATACGACCTGCATATCGTAGCGCCGATAATCAGAGCCGCTAGCGGCGCGATTTTGAGGCAGGCGGGCATTTTCGGCGGCGCGGCTCAAAAAAGCTTGGGCGGCGGCGAAAATTCTTTAAGCCCTAAAGGCGAGCAGGGCTACAAGGGCGAGCCAAATTCCAAGAGCGATTTAAATTCCAACGGCGGCTCAAATTCTAAAGGCGCTTTAAATTCCGCAAGCGAGCAGAGTTCCAAAGGCGGCTTAAATTCCTGCGGTGCAAAATCTTTAAATTTCAAAGCCGCAAATTTAAAGAGTAGTCCCGAAGCCTTAAACGCCCTAAATTCCAAAGAGAGCCAAAAAGACGCGAGCGAAGAGGAGATCTTTTGCGCGAGCGAAAACGAGCCCATCTGGGTGAAATCCTGCGCGAAATTTTCGCCCTCGGAGGTGAAATTTTACGATC
>CAUVFI010000013.1:0-13387 GCA_963551055.1 uncultured Campylobacter sp.
GCTTTATCTCCTTGCCGCCTCTAAAAATCAGGGTTTGGCGGTGGTAAAATTTCTTTCCGTCGCCGGTGGTGAAGATTTCGAGCTGCAGCGGCGCTTCAAGCTCGAATTTTTCGTCGTTTATGAACTCAAACGTAGCGCCCGTAGCGCGCTTAAACTCGCTCGTGCCCGCCTCGCCCATGCTGCCTACAGTGATAAGCTCGAAGCCGAGGGCTTTTATCTGCGCAAACGCGCTCTCGTAGGCCTTGCACTGAAGCGTGCAGCCCGTAAGCCCCGCTGCGCCGCGCAACTCTGCGGGCAAAAATATGCCGCTGTCGCCCATTTTCGGATAGGTAAAAACCACGCAATTTTTCGGTAAATTTATCATCTCTCGCCTTTTGATCGAAATAGGTCGCAAAAATAGCATAAAAAATCTTAAACCCGCTTAACGGATGAAATTTTAATAAAATTTAGCGTAAAATAAAGGGCAAAATTTCGGCAAATCAAATTCGGAGTTAAATTTTGGATATGGATAGGGTGATAGAGGAGCTGGCAAAAAAGCAGCAACAGTGCAAGATAAAATTTCTAAAACCGCTGATTTTATTGCTATGCATCGCGGTTTTTTCCGTCGGCTGGTTTATCCACGGCTTGATCCAAAACGAATACTCCTCCGCCGTGCTGATGTCCGCGATGATCCCGATAATTGCGGTAAGTTGCGTATGGGGGATTTATGATGATTCCATCGCTAAGTGGGAGTACAACGCCTTTTACAAAGACGCCTTCATCCGCGCTATTATTTCAGATATCGATCCCGCCTTTAGATACGAGCCGCAAAGCGGCATAGACGAAGAAGAAATCCGCAAAACGGGCATCTATCCGAATAATGAATTCGTAGCCGAGGATCAGATAGACGGCGTGTACAAAGGGGTGAAATTTAGCCTAAGCGAGGCGATAAAAATCTATGAAACGCGAGAATCTATGAGGCTTGTAGAGTTATCTCAAAGGTCCAAGAGCGATCTTTCCGCAGCTTTTTTGCTATCGGCGATAGCGCTTTGGAACGCTTGGAGGCTCGGCGAATATGTGCAAGCCTTTAGCGGCTCGATTTTGGTGTGCGAATTTTATAAGAAATTTAAGGGGCAAACCATCATCGCGGACCGCTCGCCAGGTACAAAATTTTTAGGCGATCAGGAGCTGATGGACGATGTGATTTTCGGAGAGGAATTTCGCGTGTTCGCAAGCGATAAGATCGAGGCGCGGTATCTTTTAACGCCTAGCTTTATGGATCGCCTCGGGGCTTTGAAGCTTAGGCTTGCGCCCAAGATCGCTCTTAGCGCGGCGTTTATGGACGGCAAATTTTATCTATTTTTAAACGGCGCGAAAAATCGCTTCGAAGCCGCGCTGTTTTCGCCGCGCACTACGCTAAGAGACGCCGAGCGGATAAAGGCCGAGGTTTTGCAGCTTCTGGGTATCATTGACGAGCTGCGCTTGAATGAGGAGGTTTTTGGCGACGCAAGCAAGAGCGGCGAGCCCGCAAATAGCCTGCCTCTCGGCAACAAGGAGCTAGAAAGATTGCGCGATAAAGGCTTAAGCTCGCGCGATCGCTGATTTGAATTTTAAAATGCCATCTCGCGGCTTAAAATTTAACGCTTTTCGTAAAATTTCAATCTCATCGTTCGCGTCTTTAAATTTAGCACTTTTTGAAATTTAGCGTCTTTTGAAATTTAACGTGGCGCAAGCGGGTAAATTTTACAGCTTGCGGCGGTAGTTCGAAATTTTAAAATTTATCCCGCGCGCCGCAAAGCTCGCTATGAAATTTCACTCGTTGTTTCCCGCGATCGTTTCGATTAGTTTGCGTTTGTTGCGGCGGTTGTAGAGCACCGACGAAAGGAGCGATAGCGCGATGAATAAGATCCCCACGGTGCCCGTTATGATCTCGCTTACTTCAAATTTCAGCTTGGCAAACATTATAAACGCCAAACACGCGATGGCGTAGTGCGCGCCGTGCTCCAGATACGCGAAGTGCGACAGCGTGCCGCGCGCGATGAGATACAGCGTGATGGAGCGCACGAACATCGCGCCGGCGCCGAGGCCTAGCATGATGATGAAGATATTATCGCTTAGCGCAAACGCGCCGATCACGCCGTCGAAGCTAAAGCTCGCGTCCAGGGTCTCTAAGTACAAAAAGCCCGCAAGGCCGTTTTTTACGCCGTCCGTGCCGAAAAGGCGGTCGAAGCAGGAGATGAGCAGATAGAGCAGGATCGCGCCGAAATACGCCGCGCCTAGCGTAGCCGAACCCGTTTTGGCAAGCAGCACGAGCCCCGCGGCTATAGCGATCAGCGTGGGCGCATTTGGAATGCGCTTTAAAAATCGCACGAACCCGTTATTTTCGATTATGCCTAGCCAGTGTAGCTCGCGCTGCGCATCGAAGAAAAAATCGCAAAAGACCATCAGCAAAAACGCGCCGCCGAAAACGTAAATTTGCGCTTCGTTCTCGCTTAAAATTTCATGGTAGCGATGCGGCTGCTTAAGCGCTAGCACGAGGGTTTCCCAAAGACCCAGATGCGCGCTTGCGGCGACGATTAGCACGGGAAATAAAAACCTCATGCCAAAAACCGCGATCGGAATGCCCCAGAGGATAAATCTGCTCTGCCACACCGGCGCCATATCTTTTAGCACCTTGGCATTGACTACGGCGTTATCGAAGCTGAGGCTGATTTCGAGCGCGCATAAAAGCGCGCAGATGTATGCAGCGCCCGCGCCGCCGATATAAAATGCGATAGCAAGCGCAATTAGGCTTACTACAAAAGAGGAGTAAAAATATTTCATCATCGTCCTAGCCGATTTTTTGCGCGATTTTAGCAAAATTTAGCCCTAAATTCTATATAATTGCAAAAATTCCAAAAAAGGCAAAAGATGCTTACCAATCCCGTATTTATCAGTATCTGTGTGATGTGCGCGCTATGTTTGCTGAGGTGCAACGTAATGCTCGCGATCCTAATCGGCACGATATGCGCCGTGCTCTCAAGCAAGATCCCGCTGGGAGATGCCATAAATTTATTCATAAACGGCAATCCCGAAAACGCAGGCAGCCTCGGCATGGGCGGAAATTTAGAAACCGCGCTTTCATATCTGTTGCTAGGCGTCATCGCAAGCGCGATCTCAAAGACCAACTTAACGGCGATCTTGGTGCGCGCGGTGGCAAATTTAATCAGCGACAAAAAATACGTCTTTATCTTTTCGATCGCCTTTTTTGCGTGCTTCTCACAAAATTTAATCCCCGTGCATATCGCCTTTATCCCGATTTTGATCCCGCCGTTAGTTAAGATCATGAACTCGTTAAAGATCGACCGCCGCGCCGTAGCGTGCGCGCTGACGTTCGGCCTGCAGACGCCGTATATGGCGCTGCCGCTGGGGTTTGGACTTATCTTTATGGGATTAATTGAAAAAAATATGAACGCAAACGGCATCGCAGTAAGCCTAAGCGACATATCGAGCGTGATGTGGCTAAGCGCAGTGCCGATGCTTGTGGGTCTCATCCTAGCCGTGATCTACTACCGCAAGCCGAGGGAGTATGCCGAAACTAAACAGAGCCTGGATGCGCATTTTAGCGAGCTTAAGATGGGTATGCGCGAATGGGGCGCTCTAGCGGGCATCGCGGTGTGCTTCGCGGTGCAAATTTGGATCAAATCCCTTCCGTTTGCCGCGCTTAGCGGAATTTTAGTAATGCTTGCGAGCAAAGGCATCGAGTGGAAGAAGCTCGATAGCGTATTTGACGAGGGCGTGCATATGATGGGCTACATCGCGTTTTTGATGCTGATCGCCGCAGGATACGGCACGATCTTAAAAGAAACCGGCGGCGTGAATGAGCTGGTGCACGTAGCGAGCACTTTAAGCGGCGGTAAGCTCGGCGGCGCGCTGCTGATGATCGGTATCGGACTTCTTGTGACGATGGGCATAGGCTCGAGCTTCGGCACGATCCCCATCATCGCTACGATATACTGTCCGCTAGCCGCGCAGCTGGGCTTTAGCACGGCGGCGACGATCTTTATCATCGGCGTGGCAGCGGGTATCGGCGATGCGGGCTCGCCTGCGAGCGATAGCACGCTTGGACCTACCGTGGGGCTAAATATCGACGGCGGACATAGCCACATGTGGGATACCTGCGTGCCGACTTTTATTTTCTTTAATATCCCGCTAATCATATTCGGCATAATATTTTCGATGATGTTATAGATTGCGGAATTTGCGCAGGTTTTCGCGGGCGGAATTTTAGAATTTTAGAATTTTAGAATTTCGTCCGCGCGGCGCTGCTCGTAAATTTTGTAAATTTACGAATGCGGCCATTTTTAAATTTATCCGCGCGGCTTTGCTTTTAAATTTGCCCGTGCGATTTTGCCAAATTTATTTGCGTCGCTCGCGCAATCTACTTAAATTTAACCGCTCGCGGCGTGTTGATGAAAATCATTGCTAAAATTTGAAATTTCGCATAAAATGGGCGAAATTTCATAGCAAGGAGCGGCGGTGGAGCAAATTTACCCTTACGTGCAGATTGTGCATCTCATCTGCGCCATTATCTTTTTGGGCTACATATTTTTCGACGTTGTGATTTTTTCGCGGCTTAAAAGCGCGCTGGGCGCGGATTTTGAGCGCGTTAAAAAAACGATCGGCTCGCGCGCGATTAAGATCATGCCGGTTTGCCTTTTTACGCTGATAATCACCGGCGGAATGATGATGAGCCGCTGGGTCGGGAGCACTAACGGCGGGTATTTCGGCACGCCGCTTCAAAAAATCTTTATGCTAAAAGTCACGCTCGCGCTCATCATCGCCGCGTGCGTAGCGATAAATTTAAGCTGCCGCGCGACGGGAAGGCCCGCGCCTGAGTTTTTACGAGCAAATATCCACAAGATCGCTTTTGTATTCGGCTTCATCATCGTGCTTTGCGCTAAGCTGATGTTTGTAGTATGATTTATGGCGCAAAATTTAGCGCTGGCGGCACACTTTTATCGCGAAATTCTGCAGCGTGGCACAGATTTAATTTTGCTTGCTTTTAAAATACGATGTTTGCTAAAAATTTTAAAATTCCATTTTGCTGGGCGGGAGTAGAAATTTAAGAATTTTAAATTCCACTATGTCTGCACCAAAGCACGAAATTTTAAAATTACACTCCTTTCTTGTGCTGTTTTGTCAAATGCAACCTGCAAGATTTGATCTCATAAAATTTTAAAATTTCATCGCAAGCTTTAATACGCTCATAAAATATCTCGCGCAATTCTGCAGCTTTAAAATTTTGTAAAATTCTGTGGCTTTAAAATTTTGCAAAATTTTAAATTTTACCGCTAGGATGCGGATGAAAACTCTAAAAAAACTCGCGCAAAATCGAAGCAAACAATGAAAAAGCGAATTTATTTGACGACTTTACTTACTATTTAATAATCATTAAAGATATAAAAAGCTAAAATTGCTTTTTGCCTGCGGGCGAATTTAATGTCTGCTTGCCATTCGCGCGGGATTTTGAGGTTTCCCGTAGCCGTGGTAATAGTTTTGAAATTATTTATGAGAAAGGAAAAGGATGAAGAAATTTCTCTTAAGTCTGCTTGTCGCAGCTTTAGCTAGTAGTGCGCTTTGCGCCAGATCGCTCTCCGAAATCAAAAGTAGCGGAGTGCTTAGAATAGGCGTTTATGACGCACAGCCGCCGTTTAGCAAGATAGAAGACGGCGTGCATCAGGGCTTTGAGGTCGATATGGCAAACGCCATCGCTAAAGATATGCTTCCATCGGGCGGAAAGGTGGAGTTTACCTCCGTGCTTGCAAATCAGCGTATAAAATTCCTACAAGAAGATAAGGTGGACGCGGTTATCGCAACTCTTACCGTAACTCCGGAGCGCGAGAAGCAGGTAGATTTTACGACCCCGTATTTTAGCGTCAATATAGGCATTTTAACCCGCGTCGAAGATAAGATTAAATCTTTAAATGAATTGCAAGATAAAACTATTTTAGTTCTTAGCGGCGGTACCGCAGAAACATACTTTGAAAAGCAAGGCTATAATATCGCCAGATGCGATAACGCAAACGCTTGCTACAAGGCGCTAAAAGCTGGACAGGGCGACGGGTATGCCGATGATAACCTAGTCGTGCTGGCTTATCCGGTATTAGATAAAAAGGTTGAAGTAAATATCAAGAATTTAGGCACTTCGGATTTCTTAGCCATCGGTGTGAAAAAGGGCAATTCGGAGCTTTTGGATTTTCTAAACGGCGAGCTAATCAAGCTAAGCAAAGAGGGCTTTTTCAAAAATTCGTTCGATAATTTCATCGAGCCTTACTACAAAGGAACTGCAGAGAAAAAGTATTTCTTGCTGGACGATCTTTATAGCTTGCTGTAATTTTAAAAAAAAGGGGGACGCTATGAAAAATATAATTTTGGCGTTAATGCTGGCTGCGTGTTCGCTTCTTAGCAACACTTTGACTCAAATCAAAGAAAAAGGAGTTATTCGAATCGGTATAGATGGCTCGTCTCCGCCGTTTAGCGTCGCTAAAGCCGGCGAATATAGCGGCTTTGAGATACTCTTAATCGAAGGGCTTGTTAAAGAAATTTTCGGTGATAAAGGCAGCAAGATACAATATGTCGTAACGGTAGGCGATGATCGTATAAAAGCGGTGCAGGACAACAGAGTCGATTTAGATATCGCGCTTATCTCGGTTACGAAAGAGCGTGAGAAGCTGGTAGATTTCTCCGATCCATACTTTAGCGTAAATATCGGCGTGCTAACTCGTAGCGACGATAATATCAGAAAGGTCTCCGATCTAAACGGAAAGACGATACTGGCGCAGCCCGGCACTACTGTGTTTGATTACTTTACGAAACAGGGCTATAACGTAGTACCGTGTGCGAGCGCGAATGAATGCTTTAATGACCTAAAATCGGGCAAGGGCGACGGATACGGCGATGATAATCTACTTGTATTTGCTTATGCCGTAGTCGATTACAAGGTTGAGGTAAATATCAAGAATTTAGGCTCGACGGACTTCCTGGCTATTGCGGTACAAAAGGGCAATACCGAGCTGCTTAACGCGGTAAATGCGGGACTAATTGCGCTAAGTAAAAAGGGTTTTTTTACAAAAATTTTTGATGAGAGTATTGAGCCTTTTTATAAAGGCACCATTGATAAAAAGTATTTCTTGCTGGACGATCTTTATAGCTTGTTTTAATTTAAAGTGGCGATGGATGGAATTCTATTCGCTGGCAAAATTTTAGTAAAATTTAAAGGAATTTTATGAAAAAGATTATATTTGCGTTGCTAATCGCTTCGTGTTCGTTATTTGCTAACTCTTTAGCGCAGATCAAAGAAAAAGGACTCATTCGCATTGGAATAGACGGCTCACTGCCGCCGCTTAGCGTCTCCGAGGACGGCAAATACAGCGGTTTTGAAATTTCGCTTATTGAAGAGCTTTCAAAGGAAATTTTCGGCGATAAGGGCGGCAAAATCGAATATGTTGTAACTCTAGGCAATGACCGTATCACAGCCGTGCAAGATAACAAGGTCGATTTGGATATCGCAGCCATCACGGTTACGAAAGAGCGCGAGAAGCTAGTGGATTTTTCAAACCCCTACTTTAGCGTAAATATCGGCGTGCTAACCCGCACCGATGATAATATAAAAACCGTAGACGATCTACAAGATAAAGAAATTTTAGCAGAGCCCGGCACTACGGCTTTTGATTATTTTAATAAGGAAGGCTTTAAAGTTATCTCATGCGCTAGTTCTAGTGAATGTTTCCGAGCGCTAAAATCCGGTCGCGGCAGCGGCTATGCAGACGATAATATGGTAGTTTTGGGCTATTCGGTTGTAGATCGCAAGGTAGAGGTAAATATCAAGAATTTAGGCACGACGGACTTTTTAGCTATCGCGGTGCAAAAAGGCAACGATGACTTGCTAAACGCCTTAAACGATGGGCTTGTCAAGCTCAGCAAAAATGGCTTTTTCAAGAAAATTTTTAACGATAGCATAGATCCTTTTTACAAGGGAAAGGCTGAGAAAAAATATTTCTTGCTAGATGATCTTTATAAAATGTTTTAATTCAAAGGACGAAATATGAAAAAAATTCTACTAAGTATTTTGCTGGGTGCTGGCGCGCTTTGCGCTAATTCCCTAGCAGATATCAAGCAAGCAGGCGAAATTCGCATAGGCTTGCAAGATTCCCAGCCTCCGTTTAGCTTCGATGATAACGGCACGCTAAAGGGCTTTGAGGTTGATTTGGCAAATGAGTTAGTCAAAAATCTATTCGGCAATAAAAAGATCAAAATCGACTTTATCTCCGTAGCATCTAAAGATCGCGTCCCCTCACTGGAGCAAAACAAAGTAGATCTCATCATATCCAAGCTCACCGTCACAAAAGATCGCGTTCAGAAAGTCGATTTTTCTTACCCGTATTACTCAGTGCAAATTGGCGTGCTAAGCCGTAAGGATGATAATATTTCAAGAATCGATCAGATCGCGCATAAAAAAATTCTAAGCGTTAAGGGCACAACTGCCGAGGAGCACTTCAAAAACGCGGGCTATGAGATTGCTACATGTACCGACGCGAATGAGTGCGTCGCTAGGCTAAAGGCTGGCGAGGGCATAGGCTTTGCCGACGACAATACGGTCGTACTCGGATACGCTAGAAACGATGCCGCGCTGGATGCAAAAATCATCAACCTTGGCAAGGTAGATTATATCGCCGTCGCCCTATCTAAGGGCAATACCGAGCTGCTTGATGCGGTCAATAGCAGCCTGGTAAAAATGTATAAAGCGAAATTTTTCCATAAGGCTTTTGACGAGGATATCAAGCCATACTACGGCGGTAAGATCGATAAAAAGCATTTCACACTCGATGAGGTTTATAGCCTGTTTTAAATTTAGACGTATTTAATTTTTTAAGGCATCGCTTAGCATCCAAACATACGCGCAGCTGCGATATTTGATCGCAGCTCGCTTTTGTCGCCAAGGCTTCGGCGGCATTTATAATTTAAATTCCGTATTTTTGCGGGTCTGGTTGCGATATAAAATTTTATGAGATTTTGATATGCGGTTGCGAAAGGGCGCGGCTTATAAAAGATAGCCGGTCGCAAGAAATTCTAATCCGAGTAGTAAAATTTTATATCCTTTTTCAGTTGCGTCGGCAGCACGTTAAATTTAGTCCTAAAAATTTTAGAAAAATGCGATAAATTATTATATCCGACCATTTTAGCGGCTTCGTTTACGCTGATTTGATCTAGACTCAATAGCTCTTTTGCAATCTCAAGCCGCTCATTTGTCAGCATCGCATAAACGCTCGTGCCGAAATATGCTTTAAAATCCTTTTTTAGTGCAAATTCGTTCGTGGCGCAAAGATGAGCGAGTTCCTTAATGCTAGGTGGATTTTGCATATTTTCGAGTAATATTTTCTTTGCTTTTTGAACTGTTTTTATGCGATTTTCATCAAGACTAAGCGCATTTTCGGGCTCATTAAATTTATGAAAACTTCTATAAAGCATCTCTAAAATTTTACTCTCCATAAAAATTTCGCGTATTTTGCCGTCGTATATCGCGGCATTTTCGATTTCTTTAAGGATGATATTTTGCACGGCGCTTGTTTTAAATTTCTTCATGCAAACTGCTTGATCTAAATTCAAATTTTTTAAAATTCCCAGCTCATTTGCAAAAGCGGTGCTAAGTGCTATGCATGAGCTTTTATAGTGTTTATTTTCAAGCTCATGAACGCCGTGTAGTTCGCTTTGCATAGTTCCGAGCCAAAGCTCGCCCTTATTTAAAACGAATTGATCTTTATCCGATCTGAAGCAGATAGGATTTTCGCCCGTATTAAAAAATAAAAATGAATAGCGGCTACCTCGCTCGTGGCGATGCAAAAGAAAATCTCTGCAAATTATATCGCTGCTATAATATCCTATCTCTCCGCCCGTATAAAAAGAGCTAAAGTTGAATTTTATACTTTCGCTTTCAAGCTCGGTTTTGTTATACCTGCATTGCTTGGACGGCTCAATGTCGTTAGATATTTTTTGTAAAAAATCATCTAAACTTATCTCTTTACTCATCTTATCCCTTTAACGTTTAAAAAAATCCCTCTACCGTTTAGTATTTCTTGATAATGCATATCTTATTATAGTAAAATGAGTTTAAATTTTAATAAGAAAAGGGGCGTTTGTGCGCGCAATATATAAATTATCGCTGATCACTGTTATAGCGACAGCCGGAATATCGAACGAGATAGAAAAACAAGGCAAAAGCGTAAATTTGGGCGAAATTACCGTAGTCAGTGCTACGGGGTATCGACAAAATATCCAAGACGCACCCGCTTCTATCTCCGTTCTTACGCAAAAAGAGATACAAAAACGTAACTATCAAGATATCTCCGCAATGGTAGAGGATTTGCCGAGTGCCTTTACCGCAACGCTAGGCGCTGCATCTAGAAAAGGCATAAGCCTAAGAGGCCTATCTCAAAAATATACGAAAATTTTAATCGACGGCAAGCCTGCGACTAGCGATAGCGCTTATAAAGGATTGAGAAGTATTGGCAGTAGCCAGAATTTCTTGCCTCCCGCAAATGCGATAGAGTGCATAGAGGTCATCCGCGGGCCTATGAGCTCGCTTTACGGCAGCGACGCTATGGGCGGAGTAATAAATATCATCACCAAGGGCTTTTCAAATGAGCTTAGCGGCAATGTAAACGGATACTATACTTTCGCTAAAAAATCGCAAATAAAAGGTGATTATCAAACGGGTTTTTATCTAAACGGAGCTATCGTCCCGGACGTACTAGGTATCGCACTTTACGGCAGATTTTTTGAAAAGATAGAGGACAAAGAGCCTTATGCGAATAGAAATAATGAAGAGACGAATATAGGCGCAAAACTGATGTATAACGTAACGCAAAATGATGAGGTAACGCTTGATTATCGTAAAGTAAATAATAAATTTAGGCGTACATACGGGCGTACGCGAACAATCTCGGGAGGCAATAACGATATTGCGAAAGAGGATATGAAAGGCTACACTGCAAGCCTGTCTCACCAGGGAAAATACGATAAGTTTATGATAGATAGCTATGCAAATTACGATAGCATGAAAGAAAGCGGCGCCCAGGATCTGCGTCTTAGAACGACTACGTTAAATTCTAAAGGCTCATATTTTTTCGATTCAAATGCTTTGAGTTTGGGCGTGCAATACCGAAGCGAGAGATTAAACGAAGCCGCTACTACCGCAGATGAGGCAAATGTCAAAAGATGGGATTATTCGATCTACGGCGAGGATGATTTTTATCTAACTGATGATTTAACACTAACCGGCGGAATCAGATATAACCGCGATAAGGACTATGGCGGCCATATATCGCCGCGCGCTTATGCCGTTTATCGTTTAAACGAAAGTTTTTCTATTAAAGGCGGCGTTTCGACGGGATATTCAACTCCGGATATTAAGCAGCGTAGCGAGGGCCTTGCCCTGCCATTTGCAGGAGGCCAGGGAGCGCAGATAGGCAGAAGCTCTCTAAAGCCTGAAAGCAGCATAAGCTACGAAGGCGGGTTTTCTTACGATGATAACGATAAATTTAACTTTAGCGCTACCACGTTTTATACCAAAATCAAAGATGGAATTTCTACCAAATTAATTTGCCGTCCAAGACCGGGAAATCCTTGCGTGCATAACGGCAAAACTTACAGGCGCGGTATTTGGGACACTATAAATATCGGAGAAGCCGAGGTTAGGGGTCTAGAGCTAAGTAGCGATTATCAAATTTTAGATAATTTGAAGCTGCATGCAAACTACGCCTATACGAAATCCGAGCAAAAAACGGGTAGCGAGAAGGGCAAAACCTTAAATAATTTTCCAATCCATTCGGTAAAGCTAGGATTTGATTACGACGTAAGCTCCAAGCTAAACTTATGGTCGCAAATAAATTATTATAGTAGGACGCGCGATAGCCTAAGCTACGATGAGGATATCCGCTCATACATGCTTTTTGATCTGGGCGCAAGCTATAAAGTTACAAAAGATGCAAGTTTAAATTTTACGCTTTATAACATATTCAACGAATTTGTACTAACGCGCTCGGGAAATTATCAAATGATGGTCGTAGACGGGATGAAGGCGCAGGTTGGATTTAACGTGAACTTTTAAATTCGCGGCGCATAAAATTTCGTCCGCGGATTTAAAATTTAAGGAAATTAATGGCGATTCTAAAAAGGAAAAAATTTTGGTTCAACGTCCATCTTGTTTTGACGCTTATATGCTGCGTGCCGATCTTAATCATAGCCCTTAGCGGCGCTATAATCTCGTATCACGACGAGATTATAGATGCGCTAAATCAAAGCAAATCTTTCGTGAGCCCGAGCGGAAAAGGCGCTCTTAAGCCCGCCGAAATTTTAAATATTTTCAGAAAAATCAAGCCCGGTTTTACGCTCAGTTATTATAGAATTCCTCAAAATAAAAATGAGGCGATTAGGCTTTCTGGCACAGATTCTAGCGGCGAGTTTAAATCATATTTTATAGATCCTTATAACGGCGAAATTACTTCGGAAAATATAGGCGATACGTTTATCGGCGTAGCGCTAAATCTACATACTAATCTAGGTTTTGGGTTAAGTAAAAACGAAACTCTGCGGCTAATAGGCAAAAATATCGTGGCGCTTAGCACGGTTATGTTTATTTTGGTCTTAATTTCAGGCGTGGTGATCTATTATCCTAGCTTTAGAGGGAAAATTTTACGCGCATTTAGGATAAATTTTAAAGCGAGAGGTTATGCGTTTTTATATAGCTTGCATGGCGCGGTCGGAGTTTTGCTGCTACCCGTTTTGCTTACGATAAGCGCTAGTGGGCTTTATTGGTCGTATGATTGGATAGCCAAAATCACCAACAGAGTGTTGGGCGAAAAGGAAATTTTTAGAAAAACGAGTTTTACCGAAGTGCGAGGATTTTCGCTTGAGGATGAAGATAAAATTTTAAATTTGCAGACGGCATTTGATATTTTTAAGCGTGAACGCGGTGAAAACTACGAATTCTTCAATATTATCGCTCAAAAAGATGGAGAAAATTTTATGATCTTTTATTTCGATAGAGGCGAAAAGAGCGAAGAGCATATGAATACGATGAGTGTAAATGTTAAAAAGGGCATCTTGCGGCATGCTCGCTATGATGATGCGAAAAGCACCATGCCGCGCCCTTTTGCTATACATAAAGCCGTTTTGAGCGTGCATTCGGGCTATATCTTCGGCGAGGCGGGTAAGTTCTTATTTTGCGTAGCGGCGATTTCTGTGTTATTTTTTATAGTTACGGGATTTTGGATGAGCATAAAAAGAATTTATAAGAAAAGATAAATCTACGAATTCAAAGCGGAGAGATAGCTTATCCGCGGCGTAAATTTAAAATTTTATCCGAAGC
>CAUVFI010000014.1:0-12703 GCA_963551055.1 uncultured Campylobacter sp.
CGCTTCGCAGATCGCCGCTAAAAGCCGATATGTCGCCGATCGGATAGAATTTTATTCCGTTTTGGATAAATTTTTCTCGACGCGAGATTAGAAATTTTTGAAGCAACTTCATCAAAAATTCCACTTCGCTTTTCGGACGCTTCCAATTTTCGGTGCTAAAGGCGTAGAGTGTGAGGTTTGCGATGCCTTCGTCGATGCAAAACTCGCAGATCTGCTCCACGACCTCCGCGCCCGCTTCGTGCCCGCCGGTGCGCAGCAGACCGCGCTTTTTCGCCCAGCGCCCGTTGCCGTCCATCACGAGGGCTAGATGATTTAGGCTATTCACGGATCAGATTTTTTTCAGCTCAGCCGCGATTTTTAGGGCGACTTCGTCCTTCGGCGCGGTGTCGATTACGACCTGATCGTTTTTCGTGATAAAGGTGACCTTAAGGACGTCGCCACCGAGCTTGATGATGTCATCCAGCACGTTTAGGCAGACGGCGTCGAGATGCTTTTCATTTAGCATGCGTTTGGCCTCGCCGACGGCGTTTTCACGGTCGGTTTCGAGCTTAAAGCCCACTTTTTTGATATTTCCGCGCACGGAGCTTAAGATATCCTCGTTTTCGCCCAGGCGTAAATTCCAAATTTCGCCGATCTCCGCTTTTTTCACCTTGTCTTTATAGCGCACCTTCGGCGAGTAGTCGCTTACCGCGGCCGCCATTATCAAATACGCGCCGTCGGGGAATTTTGTGCTGTCAAGCGCCGATTTTAGCCCGATAGTGCTTTCAAATTTAACGAGCTTGTACGGTAAATTTTCATATTCGTTGCTAGAGATCAGCGTCACGTCCGCGCCTAGATAAAACAGCGCGTCGGCAATCGCTTTGGAGGTTTTGCCGCTGGAAAAATTCGTAATGCCGCGCACGCTGTCGATCTTTTCGATCGTCGCGCCTCCGGTAATGATGACGGTTTTATCCTCCCAAAATTTATCGTTGTAAAGCGCGCGCTTTAGTGTCTGCATAATCGCCTCGGTGCTCGCTAGCCCGCCCTTGCCGGTATCGCCACAAGCTAGGGTTTTTTCTATCGGATCCACAAAATACGCATTGACGCTCGCTTTTAGCATATCGATGCAGTTTTTTGTGATGTTGTTTTCAAGTAGCGCGGGGTTCGCGGCCGGCGCGATGACTACCTTGGCGTGAGCGAAAGCCGCGTTTAACACCTCTAAAAATACGTTGTCGCAGACGCCCCACGCGAGCTTGTTTATCGTATTTGCCGTCGCGGGCGCTATCAAAACTAAATCCACCTTGGAATAAGCGATGTGGTTGATACCAGCCTGCCAGTTTTCGTTGGCTTTGCAAAGCACGGGGTGATCGCACAGCGCCTCGAACGCTTTGTAGCTGACGAACTCCTGCACGCCGTCGCTAAGCGCGACATAGACGTCGAAATTCGACTTTTTCAGAGCGGATAAAATTTCAAACGCTTTGTAAAAACTGATACTCCCGCAAACCGCCAGTAAAACCTTTTTCTTACTCATCTTCGCTCCTAAAAAATTTATGGAAAAACCCATCTTTGTTGATTTGTTTGCTTCGGCTGATCGCCAGCGCGCCGCTCGGAACGTCGCTTGTCACCGTCGTGCCCGCAGCGATTATGACGTCGTCGGCTATCTGCACGGGCGCTACTAGCTGCGTGTCCGAGCCGATAAAGACGTTTTTGCCGATTATCGTTTTGTATTTTTTCTTGCCGTCGTAGTTGCACGTAATCGTGCCGCAGCCGATATTGCTGCCCTCATCGATCTCGCAATCTCCAAGATAGCTTAAATGCCCCGCCTTGATCTTGTTTACTTTTGCGTTTTTAAGCTCGACGAAATTTCCGATATGGGTGCCTATAACTTCGCATTTTGGGCGCAGATGCGCCATCGGACCGATGTCGGAGTTTTTTACGACGCTATCTTCGATGACGCAGCCGCTTTTGATGAGCGAGCTTTCGATCACGCAAGGACCGATGATGCTTACGTTTTCTTGCAGCTCACATTCACCGATAAATTTCGCTCTGCTGTCGATGTAGATGCTTTGCGGTAGGCGCATCAAAACGCCTTGCTTCATCAAATTTTCTTTGATCTCGTTTTGCATTAAATTTTCGGCGATGCTGAGGGCAAATTTATCGTTTATACCCATGAAGCTTTGCTCGTCCACCCACACGGCGGCGCATTTTAAGCCCATATCTTTGGCGATTTTGATCGCGTCCGTGAGGTAGTACTCTTTTTGCGCGTTATCTGGTTTGATCTGCGGTAGGATCTGTTTTAGCGCCTCGCTTTTGAAGCAGTAGCAGCCTGCGTTTGCGTCTTTTACCGCTTTTTCCTCTTCGCTTGCGTCCTTTTGCTCGACGATCTTTAAAATTTCGCCGCCGCGGGTGATTACGCGGCCGTACCCGAATGGATCGCGTGCGCTAAAAACGCTTAGATTCACTTCCGCGTCCCCCTCGCAGAGTTTGCGAAGCTCGGCGCTTTTTACCAAAGGCATATCACCGCAGATTATGAGCGTTTTGGCTCCGCGGATTTCGACCTCTTTTAGTCCGCCAGCAGTGCCCGGGAAATGCTCGTGGTCTTGTTTGTAGATTTTAGCGTTTGGAAAGTGCGCTAGAACCGCGCTTTTAACCTCGTCGAATTGATAGTGTAAAATCACGCTCACGTCGTTTGAAATTTCGTAAGCTTTCTTTAAGATGTGGATTATCATCGGCTCGCCGCAAAGCTCGAAAAGAACCTTGGCTTTTTGCGACTTCATCCGAGTGCCGAGTCCTGCGGCAAGAACTATAACCGAAACGTCGTTCATTTTTACCCTTAAATTTCAAAAAATCGGATAATTTTAACACATTTAAAATAAATAAAAACCTAAATTTATGCCGCGCGGACGAAATTTAAATCCCAAATTTAACTAAAATTTTATAAAATGTCCACCTAAATTTTAAAGCTTAGGCGGACATTTTGAAAAAACTGATTTTAGTTACTTGTATTTGGGCGTTTAGCTTCTCGCTGATAGGCGAGTTTTTGCGCGGCATAGACAGCGCGTATTTGGCATTTTCGCGCGTATCGTTGGCGCTAATTTGCTTCCTGCCGTTTATGAAATTTCGCGGCGTAAATCCCACTTTAGCGCTTAAAATTTGCGCCGTGGGAGCCGTGCAGATCGGCGTGATGTATATCTTCTACTACCGCAGCTTTGCGTATTTGAAGGTCTATGAGGTGGCGCTTTTTACGATATTTACTCCGTTTTACGTGACGCTGCTTTACGACGCGCTTAAGCTTAGATTTCGCGCGCTATATCTTTTTAGCGTCGCAGTCGCGGTGCTTGGGGCTTTGGTGATAAAATTTGGCGCGATAAATTCCGAGTTTTTGACGGGATTTTTGCTTGTGCAGGGCGCAAATTTATGCTTCGGACTCGGACAGAGCGCGTATAAATTTATGCTGGAGCGCCACGGCTTTAGCGAACAAAAGGAGCTTTTCGGCTACTTTTTTGTGGGGGCCACCGCGGTTACGGCGATTGCCGCGATCGTGCTCGGAGATTTTTCTAAATTTAATCCCAGTTTCTCGCAAGGTGCGGTGATCGTGTATCTGGGTACGGTAGCAAGCGCTTTAGGGTATTTTTTGTGGAACAAAGGCGCGTGCGAAGTCGATAGCGGCGTGCTTGCGATTATGAATAACGCGCTCATCCCCGCAGCGATCGTTGTAAATTTAGTATTTTGGCAAAAGGACGCCGATATAGCGCGCCTGCTTGCGGGCTCGGCGCTGATTTATGTTTCGCTAATTTTACATAAAAAGATCATGAAATTTTACGCCCTGCGCGAGCAAAGAATTTAGTATTTAACTAAAATTTTATATTTTTACATTAGAATTAGCCCTTATTTTATTTGAAGTTGGCAAAATGAAAAAAACCTTGAAATTTATCGCCTTTACCCTGCTCATCGTCATTGCGATATATTTTTTATACGGTAAATTTTTTAAGCAAGAAGAGGTGCCGAAGGCGCTTACCACAAGGCTTGAGAAAGGCAGTATCAGAGGTATGGTGACGGCTGCGGGAGAGGTTTACGCCAGGGATTTGGTCGATGTGGGTGCGCAGGTAAGCGGTCAGATCAAAAAGCTCTACGTCAAAGTAGGCGATAAGGTTCAAAAAGGCGATATGATCGCGCAGATCGACTCGGTCACTCAAGAAAACGAGATCGCGCAGCAAAAGGCGCAGCTTCTGATCCACGAAGCAAATTTGGCTTCGACAAAGATCGCCGCGGCGAACGCTAAAACGCAGTATAACCGCGAGCTTGAGTTGTATAAAAGAAACGCCGCTTCCAAAGAGGCGGTGGAAAATGCTAAAAATAGCGCCGCTTTAAAAGAGGCCGAGCAGAAGCAGATCGAGGCGCAGATCGAGCAGACCAAACTTCAGCTAAGCACGGCGGAGACGAATTTCGGCTACACCAAGATCACGGCTCCGATAAGCGGCACGATCGTTTCCATGCCGGTAGAGGAGGGCAAAACGGTAAATTCCAACCAAACCACGCCTACTATCGTAAAGATCGCCGATCTAAGCAAGATGGAGATCAAGATGCAAATAGCCGAGGGCGATATATCCAAAGTAAAGGTCGGAATGGACGTAGAATACTCCATACTATCGGATCTGGATAATATCAAAAAGGCTAAAATTTACAAGATCGATCCCGGTCTTACCACGCTTAGCGACGGGACTTACGATAAAACCTCTAGCGGATCGTCTTATTCTTCGAGTAGCAGCGATAGCGCGATCTATTTTTACGCAAAGATGCTCGTAGATAACGAAAACGATTTTTTAAAGATTGGAATGACGACCGAAAACAACATAATCGTAAGCGAAGCGAACAATACTAGCTACCTACCTACCTCCGTCATTAAGCGCGACGGGGGAGGCGATTACGTTACTGTGCTTAACGGCAAAGAGCCTGAGCGGCGATACGTAAAAACCGGCGTCAGCGACGATTTGAATACCGAAATTTTAAGCGGCCTTGATGAAAAAGATGAGGTACTCATCGCCGACGGAAAAGCCGCGCCGTTAAACATGGACGGGCCTCCGATGGTGTTTTAGAGAATTTTATGGTGTGAAGATGCTAGAGCTTAAAGATATAAACAAAAAATTCATTCTCGGCGATAACGAAATCCATGTCCTAAAGGACGTAAACTTAAATATCGAAGCGGGCGAGTTTATATCGATAATCGGGCAATCCGGAAGTGGAAAATCGACGCTGATGAATATAATCGGCTGCATCGATACGCCAAGCAGCGGAAGCTACAAGATCGAAGGTCGCGAGACTGCGAATTTAAGCGGCGACGAGCTCGCGGCACTTAGAAGTAAAAAATTCGGCTTCGTCTTTCAAAAATACAATCTCATCGCTACGATGGACGCGACCGCAAATGTCTCGCTGCCTGCGGTGTATGCGGGCGTAGGGGCGAGCGAACGGACGAAACGAGCAGTGGAGCTTTTGAATAAGCTGGAGCTTGGCGATCGCACCAAAAATTTACCGAGCAAGCTTAGCGGCGGGCAGCAGCAGCGCGTAAGTATCGCCCGCGCTCTAATAAATGGCGGTGAAGTGATTTTGGCGGACGAGCCTACCGGCGCGCTTGATAGCAAAAGTGGCGAGACGGTGATGCAAATTTTAACGGCGCTGCATAAAGAGGGCCACACCATCATCATAGTTACGCATGATGCGCATATTGCGGAATTTGCGGATCGTATCATCGAGATAAAAGACGGTAAAATTTTAAGCGATAAAAGAAAGGCTGAGCGGGTTTTTGAGCGCAAAAAAGAGCAGATTAAAACGAAAAATTCCTTTATATTTTGCAAAGATCAGCTCATCGAGAGCTTTAAAATGTCCATTAGCGCGATATTTTCGCATAAACTAAGATCGATTTTGACGATGCTAGGCATCATCATCGGTATTGCCTCCGTCATCTGCGTAGTAGCTCTCGGTAAGGGTTCGGAGGAAAAAATTTTATCCGAGATCCGTAAAATTGGCACCAATACGATTGATATCTTTCCCGGTAAAAATTTCGGCGATGTGCGAGCGGGCTTTGTGAGCACCCTTACGATAAGCGATTCTAAAGTTTTGGCGCGCCAGCCCTACGTCGATTACGCTACACCAAATGCTTCTGCAAGCGGTACGGCAACCTATGCGAATTTAAGCTCCAAGGCTCAACTGCGCGGTGGTGGCGTGAATTCTTTGGCGGTTAATGGCATAGATATAAAAGATGGTAGAAATTTTAGTGACGATGATATTAAAAATTCTGCCTCTGTCGCGATTATCGATCCAAACACCAAAAAAACATTTTTCAAAAACACCGATCCTATCGGCAAGACGATTTTATTTTCGGGTAAGCCACTTAAGATCATAGGAGTTTCGGGCAAGGATAAAAACGCTTTCGGAAGCAACGAAAATTTAAGAATTTACGCGCCGTACTCAACCGTGATGAATAAAATCACGGGCAATCGAAAAATCAGCTCTATCACCATCAAAATAAAAGACGATGTCAATACTCAAGTAGCCGAAGAGAGCCTAACCCAGCTACTTATCCAAAGACACGGCTCACGGGATTTTCATACGATGAACGCAGATACTATCAAACAAACAATACAAAGCACTACCGGCACGATGACGATTCTGATCTCATCAATCGCGGTGATCTCACTCGTCGTCGGCGGCATTGGCGTGATGAATATCATGCTCGTAAGCGTCACCGAGCGCACGCGCGAGATCGGCATCAGGATGGCGATCGGCGCGAAGCAATCCAATATCTTGCAGCAGTTTTTGATAGAGGCGATCTTGCTTTGCTCGCTCGGTGGAGCTTTGGGAATTTTAATCGCTTTGGCGCTTGGATTTGCGTTTAATACCATAAGCCCGGATTTTGCGATGAAATTTACTACCGCGCCTTTCGTGATCGCCTTTGCGGCGTCGTCCGCGATCGGTATAGTTTTCGGCTATCTGCCGGCAAGAAACGCCAGCAGATTAAATCCGATAGATGCTTTAGCACAAGAATAACCAAGGAGAGAAAATGATAAATTCCAAAGTAATTTTAAGCGGCGTTTTAGCTGTTTTTATCGGCGGTTGTGCCTCAAATCAAAGTGAGGTCGAATTTAAACCTGTAGAGCATTTCAAGGACGAAAATGCAAGCTATGAAATCGATACACTGTGGTATAAAAAATATGGCGAATCGTACCTAAATAAGCTTGTAGATCAAGCCCTTGCGAATAACTACGATCTAAAAACAGCGGCTTTAAACGTTGAGAGTGCTTATGCAAATTTAGGGCTAAGCAGGGCTGATCTTTTTCCTACGCTAAGCAGCTCGTGGAGTGCGGGCGCTAATCGCGACATAAGCACCGGCTCGAACTGGAACAAAACCTATAGTTCGGGTTTTAATGTAAGCTATGAGCTTGATCTTTTCGGCAAGATCCGCTCGGCGGTAAATGCCGAGGGCTGGAACGCTAAAGCCAGCGAGTTTGACCTTGAAAATACTCGCCTGACTCTTATAAATTCTGTCGTAAGCGGCTACTTCGAGATGCTTTATTTAAACGATTCCCTAAAATGGACAAAACAGAATTTAAGCGATTACCGAGAGATCGAAAAGATAATCAAGGCCAAATACGATTACGGCAAGTCCGAACAGCTTGATTACAGGCAGATTCAAAATTCTATCCTAGGGCTTGAAAACAAGGTATTAAGCATTCAAAAAAATATTGAGGATAATCATAAATATATGAGAAATCTCATCTCCTCCAGCTTGCAATTTGATGATAACACAGATTCGATAAATTCCATAGAATTCCAAGGCGTTGATCTAAATGTGCCTTACACGGCGCTTGCTAACCGCCCAGATATTAGAGCTGCAATCGCTAGGTTAAATTCCAGTTTTTATGATGAACAGACCGCTAAGTTAAATTTCTTTCCTAGCGTAAATTTGGGCGCAGGGCTTACTAATGGGCAAGGCGTGAGCGCTAACGATAGCTTCAAGCTAAATTTTTTAAGTGGCAACGTAAGCATAAGTCTGCCGTTTTTGGATTATGCGAGGGTTGAAAACCGCCTTAAAATTTCGGAGATCGCTTTTCGCAAAAACGTCGTAAATTACGAACAGACGCTCTCTAACGCTACGAATGAGGTGCTAAATTTATATAGAATTTACCAGATCAATCTGGCTAGCCTTAAAAATTTAAGTGCCGCTTATGACGAAAAGGCGCGTATTGCCGATCTTTACGCTGCGAAATACGAAGCTGGCTCAAGTGAGCTGAAGGATATGCTAGAAGCTCGCACCGACGCCGTAAATGCCAAGATAAACGAGCTAAATCAAAGATATTTGACGCTTCAAAACGAGGCGGCGATCTATCGCGCGATGGCAGGTAAATTTAAACGCAAATGAAAAAGGCTTTGATATTTTGGCTGCTTTGTGGCGCGATATTTGCTGATTCTATGGTACTAAGTGCGCAAGATGACTCAGTAAGCCTTAGCGCCAGCGCTTACGTTGCGAACGATAAACAATCAGAATTTGAGAAAAACCATAGTGAAATTCTGCTAAATCGTCAAAAAAATGAACTAGATAGGCAAAGCCTGCAAAATAATTTGCAACGTGAATCAAAAGGCGTAGGCGACCACGATGATTTTTCGATGAAAAAACAGCCGATGCAAGACATCAAGGAGCGAAACAATAAAAATGAGAAGGACTTAAAACTGCGCCGTAAAAAGCTGCAAGGCGACGCTTATCGGCGCTAGGGCTGCTTTTGTTTATCGGTTTTTAAGTAAAGTTTCTATAAAATCTCCGCTTTACATTTTCTTAAAGGAACAGTTATGAAAAGAACGTATCAACCCCACAATACCCCTAAAAAGCGTACTCACGGCTTTCGCGTCCGTATGAAAACAAAAAACGGCCGCAGAGTTTTAAGCGCAAGACGCGCTAAAGGCAGAAGAAGATTGGCTGCGTAGGCGAATTTGCTGCGATAAGCGATAGCAGGGTTTTTTCGGAGGTTTATAAAAGTGCGGCAAAGTGGCATTGCGAATGCGCTGTTGTGTATTTTTTGGCTAGCGAGCAGCGTAAATTTAGCGCAGTCGCCAGTAAAAAAATAGGCAATTCAGTTACGCGAAATTACGCTAAAAGACGTTTGCGCGCAGCGTTTTATAATCAAAAAGACGTCATTGTTAGCGGAATTTTTATATTAATCGCAAAAAAACGGATCATAGATATGAGCTTTGAAGACATTGAGCGAAATTTAAAATGGGCGTTTAAAAAGATTGGCGCAGTAAAATGAAGAGATTTTTTATAGCTGCGATCGGGTTTTATCGAAAATTTATTTCGCCTTTGCTACCGCGCTGTTGCCGTTATTATCCAAGCTGTTCGGAATACGCGCTTTATGAGTTTAAGTTTAACGGCGTCTTTGGCGCGCTCTGCGCTGTAACGGCTAGAATTTTAAGATGCAATCCGCTCTTTAGCGGCGGCATAGATTATCCGATAATCGCGCGAAATTTCAAATTTTGCGTATTTTCAAAGGCCTGTGAAGGCGGCTTTAACGCGCGCGCGCAGAAATTTAAGCTTTGGTTTATACCATATAAAAAAAATAGATATTACGTCATACGACTAGGAGAAAATAGTGCTAGATAAACTTCCTCAATCAAAGCGCCTTGCTATCGCAATAGCAACTGCGCTCATATTTTTTGTAGCTTACGATCATTTTTATTTATCAAAAATTCGCGCCGCAATGGAGGCAAACGCAACCGCGACGCAAATCGCGCAAAAAAATGCCGCCAAGTCCGCTCCGCAAACTTCCGCCGCTGGCGTGAGCGCGCAGGGAGCAAATTTAAATACCGCAAATTCCATCTCTGCACCGTTAGTGCGCGTGGTCGGAAAAGAAGCAAATTTTACGATCGACGGGCTCGGTCGCATAAGCTCGTATATACTAAACGATGCTAAATTCCGTGACGAAAACGGCGATGCGATAAATTTAATTGATCCTAAATCACATTCTAAACCGCTTGAGATGCGCTTCGAGGACGCGGCGTTGAATGCAATGGCTTTCGATACTCCTTACAGCGCTTCATCTAGCGAGCTAGACGTGCGAAACGGCGAAGCTAGCGTGAGCTTAAGTCAAAATTTGGGCTCGGTAACTATAACTAAAAATTTGACCTTTTTCCCGAACGGCAGCTACAAGCTGGATGTTAAATTAAACGGCAGCGCACCTTATTTCATCACTCCGGGCTCGCGTCCGAACGTAGAAGTAGATAGCTATACGGTTCACGGCGTCATTGTAGGAAAACCGGGCGAAGCTGGAATTTCAGATAAAATTGCTTCATTTTTTACCGGCTCGCAAGCTATAAGCGAAAGCGTAGAAATTTTTAAAGATGGCGACGTGGATAAAAACGAGCGAATAAGTGGCGCAAATATCGCTGCAAGCTCCGATCGTTATTATACGACGCTATTTTACGGAGAGAGCTTGAATGCGACCGTGACTGACGCAGATAAAATTTCGCAGGTTTTCATAGGCTCGGACGGCGATCTTAGTCTTACGGGCTATATCGGCGCGAAAGATCACGCGACGCTAAGCTCGATAAATCCTGCTCTTACGCACATTATCGAATATGGCTGGTTTACCTTCATCGCCCGCCCGATGTTTAAATTTCTAAACTGGCTGCACGGCTATATCGGTAACTGGGGCTGGTCGATCGTCGTGCTTACGCTCATTATCCGTCTAATCTTATTCCCGCTAAGCTACAAGGGAATGCTATCTATGAATAAGCTAAAAGATCTGGCACCTAAGATGAAGGAGCTTCAGGAAAAATATAAGGACGATAAGCAAAAGCTGCAGATGCATATGATGGATCTGTATAAGAAAAACGGTGCCAATCCGATGGGCGGCTGCTTGCCAATACTGCTTCAGATACCGGTATTTTTCGCGATCTACCGCGTGCTACTTAATGCGATCGAGCTAAAGGGCGCGGAGTGGGCGCTGTGGATCCACGATCTGTCGCTTAAAGATCCATATTACATCCTGCCGATTACGATGGGAATTTTGATGTTTTTGCAGCAAAAGATTACACCGACTACGTTTACCGATCCGATGCAAGAGAAGATGATGAAATTCTTGCCGCTTATTTTTACGGTATTTTTCGTGATGTTCCCGGCGGGTCTGACGCTGTATTGGACGGTCAATAATTTCTGCTCCATTATCCAGCAATACGTCATTAATAAAGCCTTTGCTAGGCATAAACAAGCTCAAATAGCGGAGAAAAAATCATGATAATTGAAGCAGAAAATTTAAAAGACGCATATAATAAAGCAGCAGCTGAGCTTGGATGCTCAGTAACGCAACTTAATGTGCGCGTGCTACAGCATCCAAGCGGCGGATTTTTGGGCTTTTTTAAAAAAAATGCCGTAATAGAAGCGGTTTTGGAAGGGGAGAAATTTAGCGAAAATCCGGAATTTAACGCCCCGCAAAGCAAAGTCGGCAAAGCAGAGAAAAAGCAGAGCGATAAATCAGAGCCACAAAATTCGCGCGCCACGCATTCTAAACATCGCAAAGAAAAGCAAAAGGGCGTTGTGACGGATGAAATTTTATCCGATATCAAAGAGAAGCTATCTGCGCTTTTTAGATCAAGCGAGTTTAATATCGAAGTTAGCGATGTTAGCAAAATCGACGAAAATACCGTCTATATCAAGCTGCAAGGCGAGGATAGCGCGCTTTTGATAGGCAAAGAGGGGCACCGCTACAAGGCACTTTCATATATGATTTACAACTGGATTAGCATCAGATATGATCTTGCTGTGGTTTTTGAAATCGCGGAATTTTTACAAAATCAAGAACGATTTATCGATTCTTATGTAAATGCGCTCGTGGAGCGCTCCGGGAATGAGCGTATCGTCACGAAGGCTTTTGACGGCGCATTTATAAAAATCGTAGCCGACAAGCTAAAACAAGCATATCCAGATCGTTTCGTGGGCATAAAATCCACGCGTAGCGGCAAAATCGTCATCGTAGACGAAAAAAGCTAATCGTGAGCGAGACTATCGCCGCTATCGCTACGGCTCACGGCATCGGCGGAATTTGCATAGTTAGAATTTCAGGCGAGGAAGCGCTATCTATCGCTCTAAGCCTTTCACATCGCAGTTCTTTGCGCCCTCGCTATGCCACGCTTGTGAATCTTTTTGACGCGAGCGGCGAAGCGTTCGGCGAGGCGATTTTGATATATTTTAAAGCTCCGCATAGCTTTACCGGTGAGGATGTCGTAGAAGTGCAGACCCATGGCGGCTTTACGGCTTCATCCTTGGCGTTAGATGCCGTGCTGGCTCTGGGCGCACGCATAGCAAATCCGGGTGAGTTTAGTAAGCGAGCGTTTTTAAACGGCAAAATGGATCTTAGTAAAGCCGAAGCCATAAGCGATCTGATTAATTCGCGCTCGCAAAGCGCGGCTAAAATTTTATCGCGCAGCCTGCGCGGCGAGCTAGCAGACTTCGTCGCAAATCTGCGCGCGGCTCTGGTTAAGACGCTAGCTTTTGTCGAGGTTTGCATCGACTACGCAGAGGACGATCTGCCTTCTGATGTGCTGCAAAGCTCGCAAAAGATGCTGGATGAAAATATAAAAAGCCTGGGAAAAATCACTCGCATCAGCCGCAGCCGAAAGGGGTTGATCGAGGGCTTTAAAGTAGCGATTGTGGGTAAGCCTAATGTCGGTAAATCAAGCA
>CAUVFI010000015.1:0-12381 GCA_963551055.1 uncultured Campylobacter sp.
CAGATCGATTTTAGCAAGATCGGAGGGCTTAGCAACGAGATCGTGCAGAAGCTAAGCCGCTTTGCGCCGCCGACGCTGTTTGCCGCGAGCGAGATCAGTGGCGTAACGCCCGCCGCAATCGATATTTTGCATATCTACATCAAACAAAATTTTGGCGATAAGCTTGGGATAAAGCGAGAATAGCATGCTAAAGCATAAAAGGCTCAATAAAGTAATTTTAAAATTTATAGTGAAAAATCTGGACGATATTTTAAAATATGCTTCAGTTTGAACTAAAACTATGTTTTGATAATTACGCCAATAGTAAATTTAGATTCATTGTCAAGAATTGCTCAAAAAATACTTTTTTTACATACGGTATGTCGCCGAAATTCTTTTTTATTCACTTCCTGGTTCAAAATTATTTCTCGAACAGCATAAATTAAAGGACGCGGTCGACAACAACATTCAAGAATTAGGTTTTAGTATTGACACCTCAGGAATAAATAACATATTCATATTAAAAGACGTTATACAAGAAGAAGAAGAAATACCTACTATTTTTGGAGAAATAGTCGAACGATATATAGATGGCATTAAATATATAAATTGTTTTAAATTTGAGCTACTAAACTACAGATATAAAAGAGAGATCCATTGCTTTTTGCTAAAATTGATAAGAGAAAATCCGCTTAACTTATCTTGAGCTATTTATATTTACAGAGGAGATAAATCCGCCCCGAGTGAGGCGGATTTGTCAAGTAGGAGATTATTTTTCGCTAGGCGGATACATCTTCCAGCTGCTATCTACTTTCCAGTCTATCGGGTGGCAAGACATACAAGTATTTAGCTTTTGCGGATGATGCACTGCGTGACATGATTGGCACTGAAGCATTTCATTGTCTCTATTATGGACACCATTATGCGGGTTAGACAAACCATAGTGCGCAGTCTTTTTCCTGATATCGTCTATCTTATGACAGCTGGTGCACTGCTCGTTTGTAAATCCTCTTTGTTTTGTTGGCATCTCAAAATCGCCCATCGCATACATCCTGACCTCGTTTAGTTGCTCACCTATGGTTGGTGTATGGCAGTCGTGGCATGTTACATTTGCGTCGTTATGCTTTTTAGCTAGCAAATTTCCTTTTGTATAGGAGTCGTACTCTGGCTGCATGTTGTGACACATGATACAAAATTCAGCTTTGTGGCTAGCTGCTTGTACCTGATGAAACGCTATAAAACCTATGACGGCAGCTATTATTAGCCCTATTATCGTATATTTTCTTCTCTTGCTCATGCTTTTACTCCTTTTGCGTTCGCCGCCGCTTGATAGCCTGCTAAGCGTCCGTAGCATAGACATGTTCCGTGGCTAGTTCCGGCTAAAACTACCGGATAATCGCCCAAAAAGCGTCCGCCCATGACGTTACCGCAGGCATAAAGTCCAGAAATTTCGTTATAGTTAGTATCTAGCACATTTGCAGTGCTTGGCTCAACGGTAAAGCCACCCATTACGACCAGGCTAGCGCCCACGCCCATCTTGCCGGCGTAAAACGGCGCGTGACGTACTGGAAACATCCTCTTTGCGGTCTTACCAAAGTCATCATCATAGCCTTTGTCGCATAGCTCGTTGTAGCGTTTTATAGTTGCTAAAAACTGCGTTTGTGCCTTTTGATTATTAGGGTATAGCATACCGGCAAGTTCTTCTATGCTGTTTGCTTTAAATACATCAGGCATCTCTTCAATATCTTTTACCGATATATACGATGTTTTGCCTATCGCCCACTGGCAGTCAGGTGGAAGCTTTGGATTATCTTCTACACAGTGGTTTACACTGCCGTGTGATACGCCCATGAGGCCGACTTGCTCTGGAAATTTAGAGTCAAATACCTGCCAGCCAAAGCCTCCTGGTTGGCGAGAGAGCGGCTGAGTGACTTGCTGACCGCTTAGATCTTCATTTGTAAAGCGCTCTCCCTTTGCGTTTGTTAGTAGAAACGCATCAACGCCAAGCGGTCCGCCAAGCGTGTGAGCGACTGGTGCGTGCGGTCCGTCTTCTAGCTTTGCGCCTATCCATGAGCCAAGCTTATGCCCGTCTCCCGTGTTTGTCGGATTGTTTTTGTAGTCTCTGTTTGGAAACGGACAGAAGAAATTTGCCACCCACGGCACAAATGTCTTTACCATCTCAGGGTCGTTCATATAATCGCCCGTAGCAAGTATCACCGACTTAGCATTTATCTTGATATATGAGCCATCAGCCATATTTTGTGCGATCGCTCCTTGCATTTTGCCAGTTGTTTTGTCGCGAAGTAGCTTTTTCGCACGAGTTTTGAAGATATATTTTGCGCCTTGCTTTATAGATTTTTCATAAACTAGCTCCATCATCGGCTCTTGGCTAGGCAAAAATGTCATAACGGTTGGATAGCTTGGGCTATTTTCTTTGCTTGGATCGTATCCTGCCGGGAGCGGATAGTGCATGAGCATCAAATTTATCTTACTTCTATCAAGCTGCGTATCGGTCTCTTTCATAAAATGTACCGCAGGAGCAAGCTCTATCATCCAGTCAAAGTCCTCGCCGCTGTGATCTGCCCAGTAGTTCCATACGCGCTGATCGGCGCGGTATCCCATCTGTTTTAAATGCTCATTTATAGCTGCATTCTTGTCATATTTGATACCAAGCTCTCTTTGAAATTTATTGCCTAGAGTGCCGTACTGACCGCTTCTAACTTGAAAGCGACCGGCTTTTTCTAGGACGATAACCCTTGCACCTTTTTCAGTTGCAGCGCGCGCAGCGTGAAGCCCTGAAACGCCAGCACCGATGATAAGCACGTCGGTTTCAAGCGTCTCTTTTATATCTTTGTCTGAAATTTCAGGCTCAACACCTAGCCATTTTGGCACTTCAGGGGCTTTTGCAACTTCCTTTTTTGGATGGATGAGGTGATTGTTCGGGTTATCACAGCCTGTTAGCAGCGCTGATCCTGCTGCAACTGAGCCAAGTGTGAGTGCGCCACTACGTTTTAAAAACGAGCGGCGTGATAGTTCATTTTTTTCTACCATTTTATACTCCTTGTTTCAAGTTTTATTTTAATATGTCAAAGTCGTAAGAGGCTCTTAGCCAAAGCTCTTCATCCGTCGTTTTGCCGTCAGAGCCACCGTTTGTATATTTTAGCTTTCTATCCATAGTTTCGTAGATAGCAGATAGCTTTAAGCCTTTTACTGCAGGAACTTTATAGCTAACTTGCACGTCCCAGCCCTCTACATCTATCCTAGTTCCTGGCGCTTGACCGTGCAAGCCGCCTGAGCGAACGTTGCTGCCGTTATGCTGCTTGCCATACCAGTAGTCAGCGTCCACTCTAAGACCGTCGACGCCTACGTTGCTAAAGTCGTAGCCTGCGCTAAATTTATGTAAATTCATACCAGCAAAATTCATAAATAAAAACGGACCGTAGATCGGAGTAGCCGTAAATGACCCAACGTCGTTACCTATACCTTGAAGCGCCATTTGGTTTTTGCTAACGGTTGAATATGCATATCTAAGATCAAAGCCGTAAGCGTTATAAAGCCCTATCATGCCTGCGTAGTAGTTGCCGTTAAAGTCGAAATTCTCTTTTAAAGTACCGTTTGTTCTTGAGCCTTTATACATAAAGTCTATGCCAACGATCGCGTTTTCAAAAAGCGTAGGCGTTTTGTAGCCAGCAGCTGCGAAGTAGAAATTTATATCGCCTTTTGAGTTGGCCGCGTCATCGTATTCAAGACCAGATACGTTTGCGTAACCCGCCGTGAGTGAGACGCCGGGAAGGCCGCTATATGTCACAAATGAGTTAAAGATATTGTCAAATTTATAGCCGTAAGGCCCAAAGCCGCCGATAACAACTCTGTCTTTAAATCTTGGCGCACCATGATCGCCGCCCGTTACGGCGCTTGATCTACCGGCAAATTTCCAAAAGTCAGCTAGGCCGATAACGGTATTTATACTATCAAGCTTTATCCTAGCGCTCACGCCCTCAAATGCCTCTTTGTAGCCCACGTCCGTGTTTGTTGCCACAAGCGGCGGCACTAGGCCTGTGTATTTTGAGTTGTAGTACTGGCGACCTAGTTTAAAGTCGATATAGTCATTTTCATATCCTAAGTAGGCCTCTGAAAGTGCTACACCTTCGCTATTCCAGTCATAGGCAAAATACTCTTTTGCAGCCTTTGACGGACCGAAATTTACTAAGCCCTGAGCCGTAAGACCAAGCTTAAAGCCATAGTAAGAGCCGGTTAAAAACCTAAGCTCAGCACCTAAACCACCGATGTGCTCACGAATTTTATTTGTTCTGCTAGCTGGCGGGAAGTACTCTGTCGAGTCCATATCGTAGTATGAAAATACTGTCGCACCCATAGTGCTTGTTTGTAAAGCCTCCGCCAAGCTATCGCTAGCGCTAGCGCTGGACGCCATAGCCATAAACGCAGCCAAACTAAGAGCAAATTTACTCTTGCCGATCGTCAAAAAACATGTTTTCACTATAACCTCCTTTAAATTTTTACACCATCATCTTTGGATTTATGAGCGAAATTATAACATGTAGGCCTATCAAAAACGGTAAGATTTTGGTAACATTAACTAAAAAATATTTTTTAGTTTTAAATTTTAAATTTGATATAATAGCTACTATGATAGAAATTTTGCTTATAGAAGACGATCTTGAACTGGCCGAGCTTTTAAAATTTGCATTGGCAAAAAGCGAGATTGGCGTAACCATAGTCACAAATCCGGTTGAAGGACTTAAAATTCTAGACGCAAAAAATGCTTTTGACGCATTGGTGCTTGATCTTGGCTTGCCCGACATGGACGGCCTTGAAGTGTGCAAGCACGTAAGACACAGCTATCCATCGTTACCTATCATCATATCGTCGGCCCGCAGCGAAACGCTAGATAAGATAAAGGGCTTTGAGCTTGGGGCGGATGACTATATGGCAAAGCCGTACGAACCCATAGAGCTTGCATTTAGGCTAAGAGCGATACTCCGTCGAGGGATACAAACCAGCAACGACTCCAAAACCTTTTGCGTCGATAAACAAAGGCGTATCGTCATAAAAAACAAAGAGGAGATAGTGCTAACGAAAGCGGAATTTGACATCTTTATCTACCTTTATGAAAAAGAGGGGTTGGTCGTGCCAAGGGAAGATATTTTGATAAATTTGGGTCAGGCGAAATTTCAAAGCGGACTAAAAAGCATCGATGTTGCCATAGGGCGCTTGCGTCAAAAAATAGGAGACGATCCTAAAAATCCGCGATTCATTCACCCCGTGCGCGGTATAGGGTATAAATTTATCAATGCGTAATATATCCATAATCAAACTAATATCATTTTTCTTTTTTGTCGCTCTAGTTATAGTAAATTCGGCGTTTTTCATCGAATCCAAGAGGCAAATAAAGGATGCGGAGTATTTTACTTTTCAGCGCTTTATGTTAGGTATGCGTATACGCGGGCAAGAAGATGGCAATATAACCAAGCAGCTAGCGCAAATCGGACTTAAAAATAGTGATCTCGATCCAAATGAGATCAGGCAAAATGGTGAGAAAATTTTTAGCGATTCGTATGCCGATATGATAAGATACAACAAAAAGCTCTACTTTGTACCTAGATTTTCTTCTATTGATCCTAAAATGTTTTCGCGCATTATGGATGCGGCAGGGCTTGATCTATCAAGCAAAGATGACATTGCGAAAAACGATCTGCCTTTAGAAAATTTAGAAGAAATTTCTTTGCATAACATTTGGATACTTTGGCTTATAGTAAATATCGTAATGGCTGCATTTTTCATAGTCGTCTTAAAAAAATTGCTGAGACTCAGAAATTTAAAAAATATGATAAGAAGGGCGGGAGAAGAAGACAAATTTAGACTGATAAAAGTAGAAGCAAATGATGAAATAGGCCAAATCGCTAGCGAATTTAATACGACGATGCAAAAAATAGATGCGATAAAACAGGCTAGAGCGCTATTTTTACGTAACATCTTGCACGAATTTCGCAACCCGATAATGAAAGGGCGAATCATGGCGGACATGATAGCCGAAATTTTACAAGACGATAAGGTCAAAGATAGGTTAAAACAAATTTTTATACGGCTTGAGATGATACTGGGCGAAGTCGTCAAGGTAGAAAAACTAGTATCCAATGAGTGGGAGCTTAAGAAAAACAAGCACCGAGTTATAGACATCGTCGATCACTCGGTAGATATGCTTTTACTAAAAGACACGAGCCGCATAGAAGTGCGAGCGGATGCGGAAATAAGTGCGGTTGAGGTTGATTTTGAGCTTTATGCGACTGGAGTTAAAAATTTGATCGATAACGCCTTAAAATACTCTAGCGGCAAAGTCCTTGTAAATATAGATAAAAACGCCGTCTGCATAAGTAGCGCAGGAGATGAGCTTGAACCGGAAAGACTTGATTTTGAAAGAGCTTTTAACAGGAAATTCGAGACCTCAAATTCTGGACTTGGCCTTGGGCTTTATATCGCAAACCAAATTTTTATAAAACACGGCCATACTTTAAAATACAAACACGAAGACGGTAAAAATATTTTTCTAATATGTTTCATAAACACTTGATCTAAAAATAACTTGTTTATTAATACTTATAAATTATTTTAAGCTCGTTATTTGCGCTGATTAATTCATTTATAAAGCCTAACAAATCTGTTATTAATAGTACAATGGCGCCTCTGTGATATCCGCCATATTTTTTTGGTTTACGATAATTCCGAGATTTTTTAGATATTTAGTCACTCCGCAGAAGCCACAATAAGGTAGCTGAAGAAGAATTCACACACGCACGCTAAAATTTAACGGCTCTTTCGTCGTGTAGAAAAGATAAAATTTTAGTAGAGTACGGTATGGGGGCATCTAAATTTAAATGTGGTCGTTTTGGTTGATGCGCGGCTTTAAATTTTATACGGCTTGTTAAGACTGTGGCGATGAGTAATTTTAAAATTTTGATTTTGGCGTGGGTAAAATTTAACGACAGCGCGTTCTGTCGTCGAGGTATGATGTATGGGTATCTGGCGGTATATCGACGTAGTGGAGATTGGCAAGTGTTGCATATAAACGAAGCGAATTAAAATAAGAATGCGGATGAAATTAGCGCCGCGTGATACATATAAATAGCAGCATGCCCCGTAAACGATGTGATTCGCGATAAAATTTTGCGTAAATTAAGGCGAAATTTAGCCGACGAAATGAGAACGGATTTAAAATTTAACCGTTTTTTCAAGCGAATTTTGCCACAATTGCGCTCAAATTTCATTGGGGCGAAAGATGAAAAAATATACCAAACAAATCCTCGCGATGCTCGCGCTAAACGCGATCTATAGCGGCTCGGGGATCTTGATTTTAAGCTTTATCAATAAATATCTACTTGACGGTGCCGAAAGAGGTGGCAGTATCATTGCGCTATTTTTCGCGCTCTTGGCGCTATTTCTGCTGCTTTCGGTGCTAAGCCGCATCATGCTTTGCAAGATGGAAAACGACTTCGTATTCGATCTGCGCACCAAGATCATCAAGCAGATCATCGATACGAAGTTCGAGCGCATCGAGGCTGCGTCGAAGGCGAACCTGCTTGCGTCCCTTTCTAGCGACATTTCGCGCCTGACCGAGGGCTTTATGCGCATCTCAGAGCTGATCCAAGGCGCGATGATCGTGCTATTTTGCGGCATCTACGTGCTATACATCGCGCCTATGATGTTTGCGTTTTTATTCATCTGGATCGGCGCGCTGATGATTTTCAACCGCTTTTTGATGAAAAAAGTCATGCAAAATTACGATCTGTACCGTCAAAACGAGGACGTTTTGTATAAAAACTACGCCGCGGCGATCGAGGGGCATAAGGAGCTGTCGCTAAGCCTAGCCAAAGCAAAGAGCCTATACGAAAACGACTTTTTGCCCAATGCGCAAAATTTACGCCAAAGCTCGCTGCGAGCCGAGGTTTACGGCGCATTCGCGAGTAATTTTATGAATGTAATGATGCTTGGCGCCGTAGGATTTGTGCTTTATTTTGGGCTTAGCGGCGGTAAGGCGGAACTTGCAAACGCCGTAACGATCGCGCTTACGGTGCTTTTTTTGCGCGCGCCTTTGATGATGCTCATATTCTCGCTTCCTAGCGTGCTGCGCGCAAAGATCGCCTACGCAAAGATCAAAGAGTTAAATTTAGACCCGTTCGTGCAGGGCTTCGAGCTTGCGCAAATGCAGCCGTGGCGCAGCTTGGAGCTTAAAGACGTGGGCTTTTCGTATCCGGGCGGGAAATTCGGCATCAAAGGGGTAAGCTTGCAGCTAAATGCGGGCGAGACGGTGTTTTTAATCGGCGAAAACGGCAGCGGCAAATCGACGCTTTTTATGATCTTGGCGGGCCTTTATACGCCGCAAACGGGCGAAATTTTAGCCGACGGCGCGGCCCTCAAACCCTCTGATCTGCGCGCCTACAGCAACAACATAAGCGCGGTTTTCAGCGATTTTTATCTCTTCGACTACGCTACGGGCGATGCGGACATCGCGCGCGAGTGGCTCACGCTCACGCACCTGCAGGATAAGGTTGAGCTAAAGGGGGCTAAATTTAGCACCACGAGCCTATCTAGCGGACAGCGCAAGCGTTTGGCGCTCGTAAGCGTACTGATGGACGGGCGAAAATTTTTGATGCTCGATGAGTTTGTGGCCGATCTCGATCCGCAGTTTCGCGCGGAGTTTTACGAGCGGATTTTGCCAGAGCTGAAATCACGCGGATACACGATCTTTGCGATCTCGCACGATGATAAATACTTCGGCGCCGCAGATAAAATTTATAAGATGCAAGGCGGCGAAATTTCGCGGATCAAATAAAATTCCACCGCCACGAATTCTGCCCTCTAAAACACGGCGCCTCGCAGCTCGCGTAATGTTTTGAGCTGCGTTTGCCGATCCTAAATTTTAAATTTAATCAAGGCTCTTGAAATTTCGCTGCGCGCGGCTTGCAGAAAATGTTTTTCGCGCTCAGGCTCGCGAGAAATTAAACTAAATTTTTAAACGTAAATTTAAGAATTTCAACTATAATGCGCGTTGCAACTTAATCGTAAAGGATGAAAAATGAGAAAAGTTCTTATTGCATGTGCTGCGTTGGCGGCGTTTAGTTCGAGTGTATTCGCCGCTGACGGCGCTACTTTATATAAAAAATGCGTGGCCTGTCATGGAGCCAACGCCGAGAAGCCTTATCTTGGCGGCAAAGTACCTGCGCTAAACACCCTAAGCAAGGAAGATATCATCGCTAGCCTAAAGGGCTACAAAGACGGCACCTTGGGCGAGGGCAAGGGAAAATTCGGCATGATGGGCGTTATGAAAGGTCAAGCAGCTTCGCTCAACGACGAATCGATCGAAGCGCTAGCCGATTTCATCGTTTCTAAAAAATAATTTCAAACTTCATTCGGCGGGCTTCACGCTCGCCGAGCTTCGCTTAATTTAAAATTTCAAAATTCTACGCTAATATCACGTAAAAATTCCAAAAAGGCTCATAATGTTTAACGGACTGATCAGAGAGATCGCGCAGGTTGCGAGCTTTAACGGCGATTTGCTGCGACTGCGCGCGAGATACCGCCCCGCGCTCGGCGATAGCGTCGCGGTAAACGGCGCGTGCCTGAGTGTGACGCGGCTTTTTGCGGATGGATTTGCGGTGCAGCTTTCGAGCGAAACGGCGCGCGTCATCGTCGCACAAAACCTGCGCGGCTCTGTGCATATCGAGCCAGCGATGCGGATTGGAGATCGCATAGACGGGCATTTGATCCAAGGGCATGTCGATGCCGTGGGCGAAATTTATAAAATTTCAAAGCTTGCAAGCGGCGTCGATTTTTTTATCCGCGCGCCGCTGCATATAGCGCCGCTGCTAGCGCCGAAAGGTTCGGTAGCGATCGACGGCGTGAGCCTAACGATCAACGAAGTGCTTGAGGGCAGCGGCATGCACGGGCGAAATTTTAACGACCAAGGTCTTGACGGCGGAAATTTTACTCACAAAAAGCCGCAAGGCGCGAATTTTAACGGCGCAAGCTTGCGCGGGCTAAATTCTAGTGGCTCAAATTCCGTTCGCGATCCAAACTCCTTGGGCGTAAATTTAAAAAGCGGAGCGCAAAGCTGCGCCATTCGCCTTACGATCATCCCGCTCACGCTCAAAGATACGCTCTTTGGATCCTATAAAATCGGGCGCCACGTAAATATCGAGACCGATCTGCTCGCGCGATACGTCGCGGCACAGCTGGGCTTTGCCGGCGGACAACCCGTCCGCGGTATGGACACGGCGCGCGATGAGAGTGCCGAGGGCGAAAAAGAGGGGCTTTCGTGGGACGCGGTAGATAAAATTTTGAGCCTGTATTAAGCGGCGCATGATGGCTAAAATCGAAATTTGCAGAGAAAATTTTGAGTTTGTATCGGACGGACGCGGCGTGCTGGCGGGCTTTAGCACGCGGCTTGGCGGCGTAAGCAGCGGAGCCTACGCAAGCCTAAATTTGGGAGATCACGTAGGCGACGATCCGCAAAACGTCGCGCGAAATCGCGAAATTTTAGCCGCTGCGCTCGGTATCGCGCCTCTAAATTTAAAATTTATGCGCCAGATCCACTCAAACAAGGTTGAAATTTTACGCGCAGCTAGCGATGAAATCCCGCCCTGCGACGGGCTTGTGACCGATCTGCGTGGCGTGGCGCTGTGCGTGCTGGTAGCGGACTGCTCGCCAGTGCTGATCGCCGATGAGCGGCGCGGCGTGGTTGCCGCAGTGCATGCGGGGCGCGCGGGCGTGATAGGGCGGATCTGCACCAATGCGATAAATTTGATGAGCGAGCGCTTCGGCTGCGTCGCTGCGGAGCTGAAGGTATTCGTGGGCGCGAATATCAAGGCGCGAAACTACGAACTTGGCGGGCTTGATCTGGGCGAGTTTGAGCGCTACAAAACACAGGGGCATTTCGATATGAACGCCGCACTTCGCGACGAGCTCGCAGCTGTGGGGGTGCGAAACGTTAAATTTGATCCGCGCTGCACTTTTGAGAGCGAGCGGCATTTTTCATACCGCAGAGATGGCGTCACGGGGCGCTTCTGCGGCTTTGTGATGAATTTGTGATGAATAAACTATGCCGATGAAAAGCAGAAATAGGATATAGAATTTCTCCGCAAAGCCCGCTAAAATTTCTCGAAGCACTATAAAATTTGACATAGAGGCGCTGTAAAACGAAGCGGCGAAAAATAGGCGAGATTGCGGCGTGACATCTCAGTCAAAATAAGCCAGAAAACGTAAATTTTAAAATCAAAACCCAAAACAAAGGAGAAAATATGCTGTTACTTAAAAATGCCGATCTATACGCGCCTGAGCACATCGGCAGGAGCGACGTTTTGCTCGGCGGAGGTAAAATTTTAGCCGTTTCTAAGGGGCTTGATTTTCGAGTCGATGGGCTTGAAATTTACGATCTAGAGGGCAAAATTTTAGCACCCGGACTCATCGATCAGCACGTGCACATCACGGGCGGCGGGGGCGAGGCGGGCTATCACTCTCGAACGCCCGAAATAACGCTATCTGGGATCATCCGCTACGGCACGACGACGGTCGTGGGTACGCTAGGCACCGATGGGTGCACTAGGAGCTTAGAGAATCTCTACTCAAAGGCCAAGGCGCTCGAATACGAGGGTATCTCGACCTTTATCCATACGGGCTCTTACGCGCTGCCTAGCGTCACTTTTACGGGCTCCGTCACGCGCGATCTGGTGCTCATCGACAAGGTCATCGGCTGTAAGATCGCGATGAGCGACAACCGCGGCAGCTATCCGACTTCTCAGGAGCTCATCAAGACCCTGACGCAGATCCGCATCGGCGGAATGATCTCGAAAAAAGGCGGCGTGCTACACATGCATATGGGAGGGCTTGCGGATAAATTTGACCTGATTTTTAGCGTGATTAAGGACTATTCGTTCCCGGTTAATTACTTTTCGCCGACGCACTGCGCGCGAACCAAAGAGCTCTTTGACGAGGCGATCAAATTTCAAAAAATGGGCGGCTATATCGACATCACGAGCGGCGGAAGTAAATTTGCCCCGCTTCATGAAGCTATCACGTATGGACTTGCTAACGGGCTAAATTTGGAGCGTCTAACGATGAGCTCGGACGGCAACGGTAGCGTGCCTAGATTTGACGAAAACGGCGCATTGGTCGGCTACAGCTGTGCCTCGTGCGAGATGAATTTAGAGGTTTTGCAAGCCTGCGTGAAAAATAAAATCCTAACCATCTCGCAAGCACTAAGCATGATGGGCAAAAACGTCGCAAAATACCTAAATTTAAACGGCAAAGGCGAGATAAAAGTAGGTTTTGACGCCGATTTTGCGGTATTTGACGAAGCTCTAAACCTAGATAGCGTGATCGCGAAAGGGG
>CAUVFI010000016.1:0-12141 GCA_963551055.1 uncultured Campylobacter sp.
GGCGTCGCCGAGCAGGAGCGCGTCATCGGCAGATCCAAGCAAAACGATATCGAAATGAGCGAGGAGCTAAAGCCTAGCAACTCGCACTCCGCCGCAGCCAACGTCGGCGACGATAAAAAGGTCGTGCGCGACAATATGCCGTTTATGCAGGGCGGCGAGACGGGAACCTACTTCATCGCCTACGCAAGCACCTTTAGCACGCTGGAGCTGATGCTTGAGAGTATGTTTATCGGTCGCCCGCGAGGCAACTACGACCGCCTACTGGATTTCAGCACCGCAAAGACGGGCGCGCTCTTTTTCGCTCCGACCTTCGATATGCTGCAGGCTTATAGCGCGGAGTAAATTTAGCTTTAAATTAAAGGCGCGCAATGTTTTGCGATCTAAGCCCGTATCAGAGCAGGCGCTGCAAAGAGATCATAGAGGGCAAAGTCGAAAATAGTGAAAACGTCAGGGATCTGATAGAGTTCATAGACGCTAAATTTAAAACTCTAGCGATCAGCGCGTTTTACGGCGCGGGCAAGAACTCGGCGTGGCTTAAGATCGTGCTTCGCTTCGATAAAGATGCCGCAAAAATCACCGATAAAAAGTGCATCGAGCGCTACCTCGCCCGCACGCCGCTTTACGCGAAGCTAAACGAGCTAAAGAATTTTTATATCTCGATCGAGTCCTTCGAGTCGCAGATCCGCACCGATCTGATCCAAGGCGCGGTAGAGGAGCTGCTGCGAAACCGAAACGAGCTTTTAGCGCCGCTTAAAATTTGGTATATCGCAGCGGTGTCCGACGCGCCCGTAGTTTTTTATTTCACGAGGCAGGATGCGGCGCGCGGTGAAAGCAACGAAAAAATAGAGCGGCTGATAAGAAATTTTATAGAGAAAGCGCAGGACGCCAAATATCTGAGCCACATGGAATTTAAGCTGTCTTTTGACAGCAAGGAGTTCGTGGATCTTAAGTACGGCGGAAATTTGTTCTATTATTTTAAATAAAATTTTGCAAAGGAGCGAAAATGGATGCGAAGCTTTACAGAAGGTAACGCAGCTCTCGCGAAGGCTTGAGGAGGGCGGCGTGCAGAGCCTAAAAGCGGCACTTGAGGAGGGCAGCGACGAGGTTAGCAAGATGCAAGCTCGCGTGATCTTAGGCGAATACTTCGTGATGAAAGGGCAGCCCGCGCAGGCTAGGGAGCATCTAGGGCCCGTGGCGCAAGACGCCGAGCGACTGCGGGATCAATACGACGATCTGCTGGACGATGAAATTTGCAGAGCCGATATGTTTTTGGATATGATCGAGCGCTTCGGGTTTTTGGCGGAGTAAAACGGCTAGCGATATGCGGCGGCACCCAGACAAAGGTGCGGATAAATTTGAACGAAATAAAATTTAAAAGGACGCAAGCGGGTCCTGCTTGGGATTGCGTCGCTAGGACATACAGCGCGGGGCAAATTTGGCACGGAATTCGAAGGATGCAAGATGGCGATGGCGCGCTGAGCCTAGGCGGGCTGCGGCTTTATGTGGGCGCGGAGCTTTTGCGGGGCGGCGATTTAAATTTGCGGAGCGAGTTTGACGGCGGTATAAATACAGAAGCGCGGGATTTAAATTTTAAGCGCAAAAGAAGCGATAATGCGAACGAAAGCGCGCTGCGAGATCTAAAATTTAGCCGAAGCGGCGCCGAGAGCGAGTAAATTTTACTTAGCAAGCGGGCTACGGGCGTGCTTTATGTCGGAGAGTTCGCGGTTTTGGCATTTGCCAAATGGTCGGCCGATAAAATGCAACTTGCAAGGGTACTGCGGCGGGCAGGTATGAGCCTAAAAACCGCGAGCAGGCTCCAAAGAGCCGTGCAGTTTCTATCTTTCAAAGGTCGCTTATTGGAGATTTGAACTCGCCGATTTATACCAAAAAGCTTTTCGGCGAGCGACTTGCGCTGTTTGACGATGAAATCAAAAGCTAAATTTAGCGCCGCAAAATGCCCGAGCTGCTAGCGACGAATTTTGAAACGGGAGTAAATTTAATGCAAAATTTAAAAGACGAATCGCAGAAGTCGCGGCAGCCTGAACAAAACGGCGCCGAGCGCCGAAACCCGCCGAAATTTGACAATAAACCCCTCATCGTCAAAGACTACAACACAATAGTATTCTTTATTTATAACCTGTTATTCGCCCCTTTGGCGGTACCGGTGTTTCTGTATATAGGCGATATTTTCCCATACTATACACCGTTTGTTCCTGTAGTATTCGCCGTCGTGTCTTATCTCAACAGCGCCCATACGCGCTTTGTTCATTTGACGAACAGGAGCATCAACTACGTCAATAAAGGCAAAATCACGAAATCTATAAAATTTGATGAGATATCGCTCATAAAGCTCACCGCCACACCGCTATTCGGACATATCGTGCCGGCTAGAAATTCCGCAAGCATTGTATTTTCGTTCATCGTGATAGGCATCGCGTTTGCCGGATTTTTACAAAGCCTTAGAGGATTTATAATTTTTATTATGAGCGGGGAGGACTTTGAAAGGGTTTGCCGCTACATGCTGAAAGAGCGGCGGATCAGCCCGTCAAAATTTCAAAAGCAGTTCGTGATATTTCAATGAAAGAGTTTATTAGACGATATCGGCGTTAAAATTTAAAAAGCCGTTTCGGCTCCTTGAATTGGTTCAACTTAAATTTGGGCGCAAATTTCATAATTTCGCGTGCATTAAAATTTTTATGGCTTTGCGGCATACGGCGGGAATTTAAAGGCGTGAAATTTGAAATCTCGCGAAATGCCGTGAATTTCAAAAAAATTCACAAAATTTCGCGGAGCCGCAAAATTTTAAAAGCTCCGCAAATTTAGCTCACGCTACCACCGAATACCCGCTTCCAGCCAAAACTGCCTGCCCGCCTCATAGACTAGATCGAGCGAAGTATCGCTGCTAAGCCTTGCTTTATTGCGCTTATTTAGGACGTTGTAGATATCTAAATTCGTAAAAAATTCCACCTCGCCCGCCATCTTTTTGGCGTATCCGATGCGCGCATCCCAGCTGTAGCTTTTGCCGAGATTTACCTTTTCGTATTTATCGTATCTAGCAGGATACTTGCCTGCAGGCGTCTTGCCCGTGCGGGCGATCGCCTCTTGCGAGCCTTTAAACGATAGAAAGTTATTCACACTGATACCGTAGCTTGGGATTTTCGTGATGATGTTTAGGCTCGCCGTCCAAGGCCTGGCGTAGTCCTGCGCCGGAAGCTCCGATAGCCTCATCAGCTTACCGTCGTATTCGACGATCTTTTCATCTTCAAGCGTTTCTCTATCAAGCTTCTCATCGTAGATGGTATTATTGGTCTTCATTCTGATATGCTCAAAGCCCAGCTCAAAGCCGTTTAGCGTACCGAAGGCCTCATAATCATCGATCGTTTTAACGCCGAAGGTTAAAATTTTATTTTCGCTTCTGCCGTCATTAGTAAAGGTTTGATAGTTGTTTTGGTAGTTCGGATTCGGCGCTAGACCTAGATCTCTTCGCGTAGATTTGATGATCTGATCCCTGCCCTTGCGGCTTACGTATTTGCCGAAAAACTCGAAATTTCCAAGCTTTTGCTTTGCCCCAAATACCAGCTCATCCTCATAAGGCACCTTTAGCTCGTTAAATTTCGTTAGAGACGGGTCTTTGGGTAACTGTGTCCAGTTTTGCGTATAGGCATTGCGCGGGCGCGTGTAGGTAGTGGCGAGACCCTCTCGACCCTCTCTTAATTTGTAGGTAAAGAGATTGCGCCCGTAGTAGCGGTTTGCACCGAAGCTAAGGATCGAATCGCCGTCGCCGAAAATATCGTAGTAGCTATTAAATCTCGGCGCCGCAGTCGTTTGCTTCATATAATCGTCCCTACTTAGTCTTACGCCCGGTCGCAAGGTAAGATCATTGATTTTTATCTCATCCTCCAGATAAACCGCCAAGCTCTTCATATCCACCTTGGTATTACCCTTGTAATAGCTTTTTCGCGTAAAAAACTGGCCGCTACTACCGCGCCTCGCAAAAGAATCATCTATAGAGCAGAGCTCGTCATTCGGATCGCAAGTATTTACGCCCGCAGGTAGCGGTGCTATTCCGCTGGCGGTCATAAATTCTTTTCTTACTTTAAATTTAGCCTCTTGCTTTTTAAACTCAAAGCCCGTGATAAATCTATGCTTGCTGCCGCCAAGATCAAATTCGTTAAACTCTAGATCTGCGTTGTATGAAAGGCTCTTTTGCGTCTGATCGAGATCCCCAAAGCCGCCCTCTATCGCCGAAGCATCGTAAATTTTACTACCCCAATTCTTTACGTTTGAGTATTGCCAAGCCCTGTAATATTCATTCTCGGCATCACGCGAACTCTCGAGCTTGCTGTAGGATAAAATTTGATTAAATCTAGCGAAATCGCCATCGTAGTCGGCTTTAAGCGCTAAATTTAAACCTCCCGATTTCATATCTGCGTATGAATCCTTGATATGGTCGTTAAACATCTTGTTTCGCTCGGGCGCGTAGGTTACGCTAGGCGTGATAGTTAGGCGGTCGCTTGCATACCAGAGCGCCTTTAGGAAGTAGTTGTCAATATTTCGCCTCTGAACTCGCTCGGTGATGGTCGTATCGGCGTTGTATCTTCTGTCGTAGGCCTTGAGCGGAATTTTACTTCTAGTGTTGGTGTAGCCGAACATCAAGCCCAGATCCTCGGTAACGGTGCCCTCTAAATTTAATCTCGTGATCCACTTATCAAATCTCGGCTGATTTAGAGGCGTAGCGGAGTTTTCAAAATTTTGCTCGTCGCCGTAGATATGGTATCTAGTCCAGCTATCCTCGGTGTGCTGCATCGAAAATTTGCCGTGAAAGCCTGCGCGCGGATCTCGCGTCTTAGCCTCCACCACACCGCCGGTAAATCCGCCGTATTTTGCGGAGACGCCGCTATCGTGCACCTCGACGCTTCGTAAGAAATCGCTATCGATCGCCATACCTTGCGAGACGGAATTCATCGTATCAAACGCCGAGAAGCGTGTAGGATTGCCGCCGGGGTTTCTAGCGGGATCGAGATCGTTATTCATATTCGCGCCGTCGAGCATAAAGTTGTTTTGCCAATACTTCGCGCCGTTGATGCTGATGTTTGCGGGGCTGATCTCGCCGAGCGTCGTGCTCTGGCGGTTTGTGGAGCTGAATTGCACGTTTGGATTGGTGCGCAAAAGCTGCACGAAGTCGCCGTTGCCGCTAGGCATCGACTCGATCATCGTCCTGCTTATCTTTTGCGTGCCACCGTAGCTATCGCCGACGCTCGTAAGGCTCGAATCGATATTGCCGACGACGACTATTTCGGGAAATTTATAACTATTTATCGCCGCAGCGGAGCTTCGCGCGCCTGGGTTTTCTTTAGTAGAAACGCTCCTGGTTGCGTTATTTTCAGACGAATCCTGCGCGATGCTTAGACTGCAAAGGCACGCCGCGACTATCAAGGAGCGTGCAAGCCCCCCCCCGCAGCGATTTTGAGTGGATTTCTCGCCTTTTACGGAAGCGGAATAATTGCGGCCTGCGCCGCTTTTACATGGCTTACAGGCCCAAAAACCGACAATCATCTTTTCTCCTTTTTTGAAAATAAAAATTAAGACTTAGGAAATTTAGCCAATAATATTTTAAATTTCAATAAAAGTGATAACAATTATACGACTTATGCAATCAATAGAAAAAATGTAACAAAATAGCGATATATCGGCGAGATAAATCTATTTCAAAATAAAATTTATCTAAAATCTATGCACGGTACAGATGGGCTTAATTGAGTTTTATTCTTGGGTATATTTTTAAAGTACGTAAATTTGCGGCGCCAAAATTTACCGTGCAAACGCCGTTAAATTTAAACGCGACTAGTAAATTTAACGAGCAAAATTTAGATGCGCCTAGCCTGTTAAAATTTCGGCGCATTTATCCTCACCGTTTCATCGGTATCAAAAATATAGGTCTGCGCCGCCTCCGCGATATCCTTCGGCGAGATGGAATTTACGATCTTTTCAAAGGTCTTAAAATCGGCGATCTCCTCATTCCAAAGCGCGTATTTTACGAGCGCGTCGTTCCAAAACTCCGGGCTTTCGCGAGCGGTGCGAGCCATGATGATCTGAGATTTTTTAAAATTTTCAAGATGCCGCGCTACGTCCGATCCGCCGCCTGCGATCTCTGCAAAAATTTCTCTGATTGCGGATAAAATTTGATCCGTATTTTGCGGCGCGCAGGAAAACGAAATATGAAGACTCGAGTGCTCGTACGGGATGCGGCTTAGACTCGAAGCGACCGAAAAGCCGTAAGTACGCCCCTCATCCTCTCTGATGCGCTCCCTAAGTGCTTCCTGAAGCACCGAAGCTAGAGCTGAAATTTTTATTGCATTTTCAAGCGAGTATGGAGCGGATCTGTTTATCGCGGTAAGCGCGACGTCGCTTCTATGGGAGTTTTGATAGTTGCGCATAAAAACGTGCCGTCCGCTTAAGCTGCGAATTCCGTCGTCTTTAAAATCCTCGCGTTCGCCGCGAACGGGCAGGTTTGCCAGATACTTTTTTATGAGGACTTCAGCGTCTTTTAACTCAAAATCGCCGCTAAGCACGAAAGTATAGGATGCGGCGTTGCTAAATTTATCATAGACGATCTTTTTTAGCTCATCCGCGTTAAGCGCTTTGATCTGCGCAGCGCTTAGAGGGCGCATTCGCTCATTGCCGCCGTAAAAAAACTCGCTAAATTCCCTGCTAAATTTATACCCGGGCAGCTTCTCGTTTCGCGCAAGCTCGTCGAGCGATTTGATCTTTAAATTTTGCAGCGCCTTCTCGTCCGTGCGCGGAGAGCTAAGCTCTAAGTTTATCGCTTCCAGCAGCCATTTTAGATCCTGCGAGCCGCAGCTTCCGTAAAATCCGTGAGAGAATGCGGAGATATTTTTGCGGTAATTTACCTGCCGCCCGCTTAAAATTTGCGAAATTTCATAATTGTTAAACTCGCCCGCGCCACTTTCGTTTGCAAGCATCGCGGCAAAACTGCCGAGCCCCGGGTGCGCCAGATTGGACATTCCGCCTCTGCTTACCGCGGCGAACGAGATGAAATCCTTGCGCGTCTTAAGCGGCTTTAAGATCACGGTCGCGTTATTTTCAAGCAGGTAGGTATAAAATTTAAATCGCGGCTCAAAGCTCTTGCTTAAAATTTTGCCCTCGGGTAGGTTTTTAGAAAGCAAGCTACCCGGCAGCTTTTTATGCGCGGCATGCGTATTTATCGCCTTAGCGCCGCTTTGCAGCTTCTTAAATTTAGCCTCATCCAGATTATATCCGAAGCCGCTAAATACGCTTGCGTGCACCTCGCTTAGATCCGTCAGGCGCCTAAATTCTAAACTTAGCTCCTCTAGGCTGATCTCGCGCAGCAGTTTTACCTCCAAATCACGCTGTTTTGCGGCGCTAGGCAGAACGGCTCCTGATTTTACGGCATGAAGAATCTCTCTTGCAAAAAACGCGGAATTCGCGCTTTTTTTGCGCTCGAAGGCGCTGTGCCGCGAGCTGATCAAGGCATCCTTTGCTAGGGCGAAATCGCGCGCATCAAAGCCGCTATCTCGCAAGCCTTTTATTAGCCCGAGCGCCTGCGAGATCGCGCCGTCAAAATCTCCGCCCAAAACGGCGACGTCAAAGCTATAGATCGTTTTTTGAAACTGTAAATTCGACCTGGAAAAATTAACTCGCAGCAGCGCGCCTTCGCTAGCCTTCGCTCGCTCATAAATCGTAGAGATGAGGCTTGAGATAAGTTCGCTTTTTAAAATTTTTCTCGCATTCTCCTCGCTACTTGGGGGCGCAAATTCCTCCCAAAACGAAATTTTGACGGAATTTAGCGATGTTTCGTTCGTATCGTAATTGTAAATTTTCAAACCCTGCCTAGGCGGAATTGCCATATTCGGGCGGGCGTAGGAGTTTGTATTTTTAAGAGGCAAAAAATTTTGCTTTAGCAGTTTTAAAATTTTATCCCTTTTGAAATCGCCCACAGCTATGAATTTCATAGACCTAGGCTGGTAAATTTTTTGATAAAGCTCCTTGATTCGCTGCGCGCTTACGGATTTTACGACCGCCATATCGCCGATCGGCGCACGATTAAAATACGCGCTGCCGCCGTAAAGCTCCTCATCCATCCGCTCGTAAAGCCTTGCGATCGGCGTATCGCGGCTGCGCGCCTCCTCGATTATGACGCCTCTTTCTTTTACGAGCTCGAGCGGATTGAACTCCACTCCGTCCGCAATCGAAGCAAAAATTTTAAAAACGTCCTTTAAATTTTCTTCGCTAACGGCGATGTTAAGCGTGTAAATCGTGCTGTCGTAGCCCGTCTGCGCATTTACGTCGGCGCCGAATTTCACGCCCAGGCTCTGCAATTTTTTGATGAGCTCGTTTTTGCTAAAATCGCGACTTCCGTTAAAGGACATATGCTCGATGAAGTGCACAAGCCCGCGCTCATTAGGGCTCTCGTCGATCGAGCCCGCATCCACGACCAGATAGAAAACGGCGGAATTTTTAGGCACGGAATTTTCTAAAATATAGTATTTAAACCCGTTTGGCAGCGCCCCTCGTAAGACGGCTCCGTCCCACTCAAGCGCAAAAGCTCCCGCGCAAAGCAGTAAAAATAGTAAAATTTTTCGCATTTAAGCCTTTCATTTATTTCTAGTAAAATTCGCTCGCAGATATTTTTGCAGACTTTTCTCTTTCGCCCTATCAAGCTGCCCGCCTGCGCTATTCTGCGCTATTTTTTAGATTTGCTCGCTTCGACCCGTCAGCCTGCGATATCTCTTAGATCCGCCTACTTTTAGCCCGCCTGCTAGCTGCGCCAGCATCCACGATCTTCCTCGCGAGCGTATCGGTTCTAGGTTTGCGCTGCGCGGCTTCCCTCGTTTATTTTATCGCTCAGAGGTACGCAGGCGCATTTGATCTTAATCTACATATCCGCGCGGCGGCACGGTAGTACGGCGGGCGCGCTCGCGCAAGATAAATTTTGAAATTTACTTGGACTCTGGCTAAATTTAAAAGCACGAGTCGGTAAATTTTAAAATTTTGCGCTTCGCGTGGCGGACTACTAGGCTTTAAAATTCCATAGCTAAATTCCGCGGCTAGCTTTCACGACCGTTTTTATATCCAGACGAACGAGTATCTAAATTTAGCATCGCCCTTGCTCTTACTGCGCGCTGTTTTAATACGGATTGATCAAAAAACTTCCGATGCTTCATCCATCAATACGGCCGCAATGCACTCGAGTTTCATACGAACCGACTAAAAGCTGCTCGGCATATTTTGACACCTACCGCCGTATATCATTTTAGCGCTCCATTTTGACGCGCCGCACGAGCTGCCGCTTACACCGCCTGCTACTAAATAAAATTTTAGCCTAAAGAGCATTAAATGAAAATTAGTATAGATAAAATGTGAAATTTCGAAGTTAAAATGGGATTCGGGATTAGATTAAAATGGCCGGGAGATAGGGATTCGAACCCCAGGAGGCTTTCACCTCAACGGTTTTCAAGACCGCCGCTTTCGACCGCTCAGCCATCTCCCGATTAAGGGCGGGTAGACCCCGCCGTAGATTCGCGCAGATTAAGACCTGCGCATGGAATTTATTCGGTTTTTTCTCCGACCCACTCGGCGCCGTTGTGAACCTTTTCTTTGGTCCATTGAGCCGCGTTGTGCGAATCCTCTTTTACGCCATGCCAAGTATTAGAGCACCCGCTAAAAACCATTAATGCCAAAAGAGCCGCTAGTATGTATCTCATAATAACTCCTTTTTAGGATCTGGAGGCGACACCCGGATTCGAACCGGGGATCAAAGCTTTGCAGGCTCATGCCTTACCACTTGGCTATGTCGCCACGCCGGCTTATTAGGTGGTGCCCGGAGCCGGACTTGAACCGGCACGGAAAAAATTCCGAGGGATTTTAAGTCCCTTGCGTCTACCGATTCCGCCATCCGGGCACGTTTAATACAAAACAGAATGTAAAATGGAGCGGGAAACGAGAGTCGAACTCGCGACATCAACCATGGCAAGGTTGCGCTCTACCACTGAGCTATTCCCGCGCAAAGAAATGAAATATTACCCAATGCAAGCTTAAAATTTCATTTTATAGCGGCTTTTGCGGAGAAAATTTTGGCGTAGCGCCGGAATTTAAAAATTTCGTAAGTGAAATAATGTAAAATTACAAAATCTTTATTGGGGTTATAGCTCAGCTGGGAGAGCGCTTGAATGGCATTCAAGAGGTCGGCGGTTCGATCCCGCTTAACTCCACCATTTAAGTTATTTTAAAGCTTTAATCACTTCTTTTAGATCTTTTTAACTTCCTTTTAATGCCGATATTTAAGGCCTTTATTAATTTTGATTATTTTTGTTTCTTTTTATGTTATAATTATTTTAGAATAATTCAGTTAGTTACTAGGTTAGTTAAAACCTATTTACAGAAAGAGCGATAAATATCGTCCAAAAGCCCTTTGGCGCATATATCGCACAAAAAACCAAAAAAACAGCATAAGCGAGAGCTATATCGCAAAAATCGTTAAGATGAACGAAAAATATATACTTCCATCTTTTGACGAGCGCGATGCAAATACGATAAAGTATAGTGATATTTTAGAATTTTGAACCAAAATAATCCGAGTTCTAGTCGTCTCGAAACGCTTCATCGCCTAATAAACGATATAGAAAAGTCTTTGCAATAAATTAAATTTTAATGGAAGGAGAGATTATGTCAGTTGAAGAAGATATTGTGTTTATAGATGAAGATTACGTAAATATCGTGCCGCAGGATCTGCTAGAGCGCGGTATACGTTTAAGGGAAGAGTACGGAATTTATGATATAGCTTGGAGATTTGACGATGTAATGGAGGTCCTAAAAATCACAAGAGATAAAGGTATGATTATCGTAGGAGGAGACGTATATCGCTTAAGCGGTAATAAGCCCATCATCACATACGACTACTGGGGCACTAAAGCGGAAGATGACAATGCATTCGAAGTGGCGATCGAATATATCACTAATTATCGCGCTAGAAACGGAGATGACTTTGCATATTGCCCAGTCATTTGCCCCGGGCGGGTGTCCAAATGAAAATTTTGGCTTTCAATACAGAATATGTTGATTTTTGCTAATATTTGGATAAATATAAAAATATGCGCCGAACTTAATGCCGAAGTGTGCGTAGATAGGATATAAAAGATTTTAGGAGTAGCTTTGAAAGGCAACGAAGTAGTTTTGATACTATCGATCGAAAGCAATAGGAATCTATCCGAAACAATAAGCAGCAACGGCATATCTGTAACAAAAGTCTGGCAAAAAGGAGATTTGAAACTAAAAGGTTCTATTTTAAAATACAGAAATTTTGGCTTTAGCATAGAGGAAAAATTTTATGATATACCTTTTGCGGGAGATCTAATTAAAAAATTTTTAGCAGATATAAATGTCGCGAGGAGTATAAAATTACAAAGCGTGAAAAAGCTGCTAAGAGTCGTAGTTTACAGTTATAATAGCATGCCCGGTCTATATTATAATGCAAATTTACTGAAACTATTAGCAGATAATAATGTGGATTTGGACAACGACATATACTGCCTAGATGAATAAATTTGAATCTTGAGCAAGGCATATTTATCGATGAAATTCTTTGACTCCGATTGGGCAAAAGACGGCAATCTATCCTTAGAATTTCATATAAGGATAATTTAAAACCATGAAACCGGTAAGAATTGTAATGACGATATTTTTTATTATCCTATCGTCTTTAAATTTTCATAAACTATTAACGGAAGGCGGTTATCGCGGAGGCAAAGTCTATGTCGTAGCCACAACCCAATCCGTCATTATGCAACTACTGCTTATCATAGGATTGATCCTGTATTTGATATATCTATTAAGAGTAAAAGAGCATTATAAGCCAAGCTCAAATTTTATGCTTTCTAAAAAGGAGGGCAAAATGAACTTATCGAATAGAATAAAAGCGCTAAAGGCGCGGCTTAAACTGCAAAAGCCGGAAATTATAACAGATCCTATACAGAAGGATGAGCTTGTCGAGCAAGATTTGTGTGGTAAAGAACTGTGTGATTTAGACCATAGCACGATCAAACTTTTATCGGGAGATTTGAGTGTCTTTAATGACTATGCTTTTAGGTATTATATCCTGGA